>CAJYSA010000021.1 GCA_913777325.1 uncultured Sphingomonas sp.
ATGTTTTTCGGTATCGTCGGCACGGTGCTGACGGTTGCGCTCGCGGCGATGTGGCTGCTGGTCGGTGCCAAGACGCTAGCCGGTGCATGGCGGGGCAACCTGTTCGTCTCGCCCTGCATCGCCACCCCGAACTGATCCGCCGTGGTGATCGGATCAGTCGGTTCGATCACTTGCAGAACGTCCCTTCGATCCGCCAGCGTGGCTGGCCACAGGAGAGCTTCGTCATGGACAATTTCGACGCCCGGCTGGCGAGTGAGACCAGCCGTCGCCGCTTTCTCAGGCATGCCGCGCTCGGCAGCGCCGGCCTTGCCGCCGCCCCGGCATTGGCGCAGCAGCTCGTCGACCTGAAGCTGCCCGGCGGCAATGCCGAACGGCCGATGACCAGCGCCTGTCCCGGCAAGGGCAGTATGATCCTCCAGCGCGTCCATCCTCCGCTGTTGGAGACGCCGATGGACGTGTTCGACAAGTCGGTGTTCACGCCCAACGACCAGTTCTTCGTCCGCTGGCACTGGGCCGACATTCCGACCTCGATCGACGTCGAGAGATTCCGCCTCAACGTCTTTGGCCATGTCAACCGACCGCTATCGATCAGCCTCGCCCAGCTGCTCCGCCTGCCGCGGGTCGAAATGGCGGCGGTGAACCAGTGCTCGGGCAACAGTCGTGGGCTGTTCCAGCCGCGTGTCGCCGGTGCGCAATGGGGCAACGGCGCGATGGGCAATGCCAAATGGCTCGGCGTGCGTCTGCGCGACGTACTCGACCTCGCCGGGGTCAAGACAGGCGCAGTACAGGTGCGCTTCGGCGCGCTCGATCAGCCGGTCGTGGCGGGTGCCCCTGACTTCGAGAAGGCGCTCGACATCAACCATGCCCGCGACGGTGAGGTAATGATCGCCTTTGCTATGAACGGGGAACAGCTGCCGCTGCTGAACGGCTTTCCTTGCCGGCTGATCGTGCCGGGCTGGTACTCGACCTATTGGGTCAAGATGCTGAACGCGATCGAGGTGCTGCCCCGCCCCGACGACCAGTATTGGATGGCCAAGGCCTACAAGATCCCTGCGACACCCGGCGCGAATGTCGAGCCCGGTACCAAGGACTTCCCCACCGTCCCCATCAATAGGATGATCCCGCGCAGTTGGATGACCAGCCTGCCCGATGGCCAGGCGATCGCCTATGAGGCGTCGATCCCGGTCGGCGGTATCGCGATGGGCGGCGACTGCGGCGTCGCCAAGGTCGATGTGTCGTCGGACGGTGGCCGCACCTGGTACAGGACGACGCTCGGCGCGGACGAGGGCAGGTACAGCTTTCGCCGCTGGGATGGTCGCGTGCCGCTCCGACGCGGCCCCAACCCGATCATGGTGCGCTGCTGGAACACCAACGGGGTCGCCCAGCCGATGAAGCCGATCTGGAATCCCGGCGGGTTCATGCGCGGCAATATCGAGACCACCACCATCATCGCCTCTTGAGGAGCGAGTAGCATGAAGACCCCGTCTCCCGGCGTCATGGCCGCCGGCCTGATCGGCCTAACCGGTATCATCCTCGTCTCGATCGGCGCGCCGAGCAGCCGCAAGGCGCCCGTTCCGATCTCCGAGACTTCTGAGCCGGCACCGGCCGCCAGCGTGTCGGCGCGCGGCCTCTCGCTTGCCTCGACCAGCGTCGACCTGCCGGTCGACGACGCGACCTATCCCGACGGGCCGCACGCCGACGTCGTCAACGCCAACTGCACCTCGTGCCACTCGGCCAGCATGGCGCTGACCCAGCCATCGCTATCGGCGGATCAGTGGAAGGCGACCGTCGCCAAGATGCGCGAGGTGTACAAGGCGCCGGTGGCCGAGAAGGACGTCGACGCGATCGTCGCCTATCTCACCGCCATGCCGAGCCAGAAGGCCGCACCTGCGACCGGCAAGGCGCAGGATCCCGATCCCAAGGTGGCTCCCGACGTCTCAGGTGGAACAGGCTAGGTCAGCATCTTTCTAAAATCCCGAAATACCATCCCGGCAGGAACGCCTCAGCCGCTTACGTTGCTGACATCCCCGCCAAGCTGTCACCGGGTGAGGATAGTCTGGCCTATCGAGGCGCTTCGGTAGCCATTTTGACCGCCAAGCCGGCCAGGACGGTGCCCATAACCCAACACTGGACCAGCGCGCGAAGGTAGAACGTTGCGTGAGCAACACAGCGACCGTGGCCGCCGAGATTGCGATCATGGCGTTGACGAAAACGCTAATGACGATCTGCATTGTCCCGAAAACCAGAGCCTGCCTCAAGATGCTGCCGTTCGCCGGAATGATGAATTGCGGCGGCGGCGACAGATACATGGCTGCGATCTTTGTGTTTAGCAGATAATCAAGCTGATATCTTCTTGATGTATCACTCCAAATTCTAGCCGTTTGCCCACGTCTGTCCGCTTGATGTATTCACCGATTCGGGGTCCTGTAGCAAAGGACCATAGAATGAGTGAGTTTTCAATTCATCGGCTTCCGCCGGCTCCGTTTCAGCTTCAACGCTGTCTCGCATCAGCTCGTAGCGATGATCCTCAGCGGTAGCCTTACGGCTATCTTCTAGTTGATCTGACCACTCCAACTCCCGACGCTCAATAGCTTGCCAGCTTTCAGATAGAAGATGGCGTTCAATAGCGGCGCACGCCTTCTCTTTGTCGGTAGCGGCGACATACACCTCGCTCGTATGAAACTGATTTCCGATAAGAGCTTTGAAAACTTGCATTTTTACCTCCACGTTTAAAATAGCCTCCTCGATGTAAATATTATATGATGATAAGGGCTGGCTCACATTTTAGTTGAGTTCGGCTTGGTTTAGCGGCGATGCATCAGAGCAGGGCGCAAAGGCGCCGCCAAACCTGGCATGCTGGGGTCCGCTGACAAGAGCGCATCGCGAGTAGCGTATCAATATGAACGCTCGGGAAAACGGTGCGGTGGTTCAAAGCCGCATGATGCCCTTTAATTCCTCGATCAACTCAGAAGAGACGCATCATTTCAGATCAGCCCCTTGGCACCGAAATTTCCCAGCAATCTGAGTGCCCAGTTTCGTCCGATTGGGTGCACCACCCCTTCCACAAGCTAGACGGCGGCGGCCAAGGCGAGCGCGCTTTGGCGTGGGATCCTTCTGGGAGCGTTTTCGGCCATTGGTGCGGTGGGTAGGTCGTTCACCTCGTGCGGTCACGGACCTGAAGTGCCGCGCTGACGGCCTGCCGGTGGGGCGCCGTGCCGTATCTGCTGGCCACCTCAAACCAACCGGCAGCCTGCCGTGGCCGGGGTGGCAGGTGTCATCGATCGCCCGCGCAGCCGCAAGCAGCAGGAGGTCGTGCTCCATGGCGAGGCCGCTCGGCGCCGGTGCGCCGCCAACGGGCGGTGGCGGTCAAGCTACGCCGGTGTCGGGGGGGACATGTCCGTGCCGCAGCCAAGGCCAATGCAGCGTAAACCTAATCTTCATCAATCTGTGGCACCGGTCGACGTATGATGTTTCGTCGCAAAACCGTGGATCTGGAGACGCGCGTCGCGCTGGCGACGTTCCGTTCCTCCCCTGACGCCGTGCTGCTGCTGAAAGGCGGGGCCTTCGTGGAGTGCAACGCAGCCGCCGAGGCCGTCTACGGCCAACCGCGCGCCGCGATCCTTGGCAAGAATCCCGTCATCTTCTCGGCGCCTACGCAGATCGATGGGCGGCCGACGATCGAACATGTCGGCGAGCGTGTCCAGCAAGCCATCCGGGAGCGGTTCGCGCGCTTCGAGTGGCTCAACATGCGGCATGGCGAAATTGTCCGGATGCTGGTGACGTTGGTCCCGCTGCCGGACGAAGGCGATGATGCCGTGCTGGTCCTCACACAGGATCTGACCGCGACCGGGCAGGTCGTCGATGCGCTGACGTCGGCACTGGCCAAGCTGGCCGAGGGCGATCTGGGCGTGCAATTGGACACGGCGTTCAGTATCGAGTTCGAACCGCTGCGGACCAGTTTCAATGCCGCGGTGGCGCGGATGAGCACCTCGATCGGCTCGGTCGTCGAGGTAGGGGGGGCGCTGCATTCCGGGTGCCGCGACATCCGGCAGGCGTCCGACGATCTGTCGAGCCGCACCGAGCGTCAGGCGGCCAGCCTGGAGGAAACCGCGGCGGCGATGCAGGAGGTGACGCACACCGTGCGCGAGAGCGCCGACATGGCGAGCCGGACCGAGCGCATCGTCGCGGAGGCGCATCGCGATGCGCAAGGATCCACCACGATCGTCGCCGATGCCACACAGGCCATGGCCGGCATCGAGCGCGCCTCGCACGAGATCGGCGAGATCATCAGCGTCATCGACGGGATCGCGTTCCAGACCAACCTGCTCGCGCTCAATGCCGGGGTCGAGGCGGCGCGTGCGGGCGAGGCGGGCAAGGGCTTCGCCGTCGTGGCCAGCGAGGTGCGGGCGCTGGCGCAACGCTCCGCCGATGCCGCCAAGGACGTCAAGAGCCGCATCACCGCGTCGACGCAGCAGGTGGATCGCGGCGTGGCGCTGGTGTCGAACACCGGAGACGCGCTCGGCCGGATCGTCAGGCAGATGGATCAGATCAGCGCGTTGATCGGAGAGATCACCACCGCGGCGCGTCATCAGGCCGAAACGCTCGGCCAGATCAACATCGCGGTCGGCGAGATGGACGGGATGACCCAGCAGAACGCCGCCATGGTGGAGCAGACCACCGCGGCGGTGCGAAGCCTGTCCGATCAGGCGGAGCGGTTGAGCACCGCTGTGCAGGCGTTCCGCACCGACCCGCATGTCGGCGGATCGGTCGTCCGCTTCCGCGCCGCCCGCGCCAGTGCGGCGGGACGCTGAGGCGGATCGAACCCTGCCGGGGAAGGGCTCCGAGCCGGACTGGCGGTGCCGCCTGCGCGACGTCGATCCTGCACCGGGCCACGCGCCGCCGCCCGAACGGCCGCAGGTGCAGGAAGGTCGTTGGCCTCGCCTGCGATCGCCGCGACACCGATGCCCACCGTTCCAGCCGTCGCGTCAGGAGACGATCTGTTCCGTCAGACGTTAGCGCGTGCGATGGTCGGCCCTCCGCCTGGCCGCGATCATTGGCATGGCAGGATCCGCAATGACGACCGACATGATGCACCATTCCGGCGGCGAGCATCACCTGATGCATCGCACGGGCTGGCTTCGCGCGGCGGTGCTCGGCGCGAACGACGGGATCATCTCCGTCTCCAGCCTGATCGTCGGCGTGGCCGCCGCGCCCGGCGCGACCGCGAGCGCCATCCTGCTGGCCGGCATCGCGGCGCTGGTCGGCGGGGCATTGTCGATGGCGGCGGGGGAATATGTCTCGGTCAGTTCGCAGGCGGACACCGAAACCGCCGACCTGGCGCGCGAGGCCGCGGAGATCGCGCGTTCGCCGCTGGCGGAAACGCGCGAGCTGGCCGCGATCTATGAGGCACGCGGGGTGGCCCCGGCGCTCGCGCATCAGGTGGCGGAGCAGATGATGGCGCACGATGCGCTCGGCGCGCACCGCCGCGACGAGCTGGGCCTGGCCGACGACGGCGGATCGCGACCGGTGCAGGCCGCGCTGTTTTCGGCGGTCGCCTTCGCCGCAGGCGCCATCCTGCCGGTGATCGCCGCGCTCTCGCCGCGCGCGGCGGTCCTCTATGCCGTGCCCGCGACGGCGTTGGTGTTGCTGGCCCTGCTCGGCGCGCTGGGGGCCAGGGCGGGCGGGGCACCGACCGGGCGCGGCATCCTGCGGGTCGTTCTGCTGGGCGCGATGGCGATGGGCGTCACCGCCCTGATCGGGACGCTGACCGGCACGGTGATCTGAGCGAGGGCCGGGGAGCCGCGCCCGCGTGCACTGGAGAAGCGCGGAGAGCGAAAAGAAACGCCCCCCGGGTACGCCGGGGGGCAGGTGGGGAATGGGTGATCGTCAGAAGCGGGCGCGGACGCCGAACAGATAGCGGGCGCCAGTGTTCTGGAGCAGCAGGAAGCGTTCCTCGAGCACCGAATAATCGTGCACATAGGCGCTGGTGAGGTTCACGCCCTGCGCATAGACCTGAAATTCCGGCGTAATGTCATAGGCGAGGCTGGCGTCGAGCTGGCCATAGGCCGCGCGGTTTTCGGGCCGTGACGCCGCGCCGAAGCATTGTCGCAGGAACGACGAGCGCCAGTTGTACGAGACGCGCGCCTGCACGCCGAACTTTTCGTAGAAGACGCTGCCGTTCGCGGAATGCGGCGACAGGCCGTTATAGCCGCATTGCGTATCGCTGGTGTTCGTACCGCGATCCACGCTGCTGGTGACATAGGTGTAATTGCCCGCGACGCCCAGGCCGGAGAGCGCGCCCGGCAGCTTGTCGAACGCATATTGCCCGCCGATCTCGACCCCCGCGATCGAGCCCGACTGACCGTTGCGGGTGCGCGTGTCCTGGAAGGTGTAGCCCGCGAACGCCACCGGCAGCGTCTGGCTTTCCAGGAAGTCGGTGAACTGTTTGTAGAAGCCCGACACGCTGACGTAGCTGATATCGTTGAGGTAATATTCGTAGGACAGGTCGTAATTGGTCGAACGGAACGGCTTGAGCAGCGGGTTGCCGCCACCCGACGTCGCCGAGGTGATTCGGCCCGAATAGCTGTTGTCGACGCCCAGTGAGGTCAGCGTCGGGCGCGTGACCGTCTTCGACACCGCCGCGCGCAGGAACATGCGCGAGGTCAGCTCATATTTCAGGTTCGCCGACGGCAAGAGATCGGAATAATGATTGTCGACCTTGATCGCCTGCGGCGCGCCGAAGGTGAAGTTGAGATTGTCGTCGCCGGGATTGACGAAGATGCTGACCACCTGCTGGCCGAAACCACGCGAGGTGACGCGCGTGTCGATGAAGCGTGCGCCGATGTTGCCGGACCAATTGTCCCCGCCGAAATTGGCGTTGATATAGCCGGCGACGACCTTTTCCTGCACGTCGAGCGTCTGCGCCGGGCGCGCGCGCAGGCCATAGGGTCCACCGGCCAGCGCCTGCACACGCGCCGCTTCGGCGGCCTGCTGCGCGGCGGTTCGGCCCTGCCGCGGAATGGCGAGGATCGAGGGCTGGGAAATATAGGCGAACACCGCCGCCGGATCGAAGGTGAAGAACGATTGCGGCACGTTGCCGCTGCCGGAAGCCTTCGACAGGAAATTGTTGAGCGAATAGGGCGTGACCAGATTGGCGGGGATCGGCACCTCGTAACCGCAATAGGTGCACACCGAATCCGAATTGTCGGCCAGCGTGCGTGTCTTGCGGCGCTGGTTGTACGCGGCGCCGAACATCAGCGACTTCACGATGCCGCTGTCGATCCTGTACGTGCCGTCGGCGTGGAATTCGATGCCGCGATCCTTGACGCGGACGAATTCGTTGAGGCCGTAGTGCGCGCGCATCAGGTTGGGATCGGTGATCGGGCCGAGGTTCGACGCGGTCGGCAGGTCGTTCTCCGGCGTCAGGTCGAAGCGCGGCGAGGTCTGCGCCAGCGAGCCGACGACCAGGAAGTACCGCGGCTGGTTGCGCGTCGCCTGCGTCGCCGAGGCATCGAACTTCAGTTGCACCCGGTCGCTGACGTCCCACGCCAGGTTGGTGCCGATCTGGAAGCTCTCGGTCTTGCGCTGCAGCCCGGTGACGATGTTGTCGTTCTGCGACAGCGTAACGCGATCGTCCTTCAGCGACGGATCGGTCAGCGCCGGGTTGGCGGCCAGGAACTGCGAACCGGGGCGGTTGAAGCCGGTGACGGTGCCGTTGGCATCGGTGGAAACCCCGATGAAGCGCGGCGTGTAGAAGATGCCGAAGAAACGGTTGGTGGTGGTGACGTTGAACCGCGAATAGAGCGCGTCGACCGTCAGGAGCAGATGGTCGTTGATCTGCGACTGGATCGAGCCGGAGAGGTTGATCCGCTCGCGATCGTTCGCCTCGCGGTTGAAGTTCAGGTTACGCGGCGTGTGGATGCTGCCGCTGGTGACGAGCGACGATGCGCCGAGCCCGGTCGATGTCGCGGTGCCGTTGATCAGCCCCTCTGGACCGAAGATCCAGCCGTTCAGGTCGACGAAGTCGCGCTGGCTACGGCGATCGGTGTAGGATGCGGAGAGCAGCGCGCCGAACGTCTTGTCCTCGTTCGTCCAACTGATCACCCCGGACAGATCGGGGCTCAGCTTCTTGGCGAGCCCGTCGTAGATGCCGCCGGCCGCGGCGGCGACGTGCAGCCCGGTCTTGCCGTCGAGCGGACGCGCGGTCACGACGTTGACGGTCGCGCCGATGCCGCCTTCCTGCAATTGCGGCAGCGAGGATTTGTAGACGTCGGTGCGCTGGATCATGTTCGACGACAGGACGTCGAACGAGAATTCGCGGCCGTCATTGTCGGTGGCCATGATGCGGCCGTTGACGAGCACGGTGTTGAACTCCGGCCCAAGGCCGCGCACCGTGATGAACTGGCCTTCGCCGCCCGAGCGGTCGATCGCGACGCCGGTGATGCGCTGCAACGATTCCGCGACATTGTTATCGGGAAACTTGCCGGTGTCCTCGGCGGAGATGGAGTCGACGATATTCTCGGCATTGCGCTTGGTCGCGACGGACGAGCGAAGGCTGCTGCGAATGCCGGTGACGACGATATCGTCGGCGTTGCTGGTTTCGGACGGCGGCTGCGGCTGTTGCGGCGTATCCGCCGTCGGCGTTCCGGTGTCCGCCACCGAATTCGCGTTGGATTGAGCATGGGCAGGCGCCCCGGCGCAGGCAAGCAGTGCCGCGCCGCACAGCAATGCAGCTTTCATCGATCCCCTCCTGTGTCGCCCTGTGTTTCTGTTGCGACGTCACCAAACGTATATGTCAGAGTTTTAAAAATCAACAGGTCTTCGCGTCACTGCCAAAGATCGTTAAATGGCTGATCCAACGGCCGTAATTGCTGTTGTGGCGCCTTCGTGTGCTGTCTACCTTGTCGGAGCAAAGCAACGATATCACCCCGCGCGTCCGCGTCGGTGGCCACCAGGAGAGGGATGGAATGAGCGATACGGGGATCAGCCGTCGTCAGGCACTGACCGGGGCGGCACTTGCCGGCGGGGCGATGCTCGCGACCGCACCGGGGCGAGCGGCCGCCGCGCCCGCGCTGCTGGCGCCGCGCCCTCCAATGGGGTGGAATAGCTGGAACAGCTTCGCCACCACGATCACCGAGGCGCAGGCGCGCGAAACCGCCGCGATCATGCGCGCCAAGCTGCTGCCGTTCGGCTACGACATCTTCACCGTCGACATCCAATGGTACGAGCCGCAGGCGTCGAGCTACGAATACAATGCCGAGCCGGTCCCGTCGCTCGACGCTTATGGTCGCGTCGTTCCGGCGCCGAACCGCTTCCCGTCGAGCCGGGACGGATCGGGGTTCACGAAGCTCGCCGCCGATATCCACGCGATGGGGATGAAGTTCGGCATCCACGTGATGCGCGGCATCCCGCGTCTGGCGGTGAAGAAGAATCTGCCGATCCTGGGCACCCGGTATCGCGCGGCGGACGTCGCCGACACGACCAGCATCTGTTCGTGGAACCCGGACATGTACGGCGTCGACATGACGAAGCCCGGCGCGCAGGCCTATTACGACAGTATTTTCCGGCTCTATGCCGATTGGGGCGTCGACTTCGTCAAGATGGACGACATGAGCCGCCCGTATGACGCGCACGCGCCCGAGATCGAGGCGGCGCATCGGGCGATCGTGAACAGCGGGCGCGCGATCACGCTGAGCCTGTCACCCGGCGAGACGCCGGTGATCCGCGGCGATCATGTCCGCCGCCATGCGCAGATGTGGCGGATCTCCGACGATTTCTGGGACGAATGGTCGATGCTGGCGGCGCAGTTCACGCGGCTGGAGAATTGGAACCCGTGGCGCCGCCCCGGTGCGTGGCCCGATGCCGACATGCTGCCGCTGGGGCGGCTGGCGCTCGGCAAGCGCGATACGAAATTCACCCCCGACGAGCAGCGCACGTTGATGACGCTGTGGTCGATCGCGCGCTCCCCGCTGATCATGGGCGGCGACCTGCGCCATCTGGACGCGCCGACGCTCGCGCTGTTGACGAACCGCGCGGTCCTGGCGGTCAACCAGGCGTCGACCGACAACCAGCCGCATTTCATCGAGGACGGTGCGCGGATCTGGTCCGCCAGACCCGAGGGCGCGCCGGGCGATCGCTACCTCGCGCTGTTCAACACCACCGAGAAGCCAAAGGAGGTCGGGCTCGCGTTGTCCTATCTGGGGCTGAAGGGCGAGGTGACGGCGACCGACCTGTGGAGCGGCGAGGCGCTGGGACGATCGGGCGGGCGCTTCGCCCGGTCGCTGCCACCGCACGGCGCGGGCCTCTACCGCCTTCGCGCCTGACGCCGGTCGGGGACGGGCGGCAGGGCAGGCGGGCGGCAGGATCGGCCTGGCGCCGCCGGCGGGCATCGCGTCCCGCCGGCGGATCATGAGACGAAGCGCCGTCCGTCAGTTCGTCGCGATGCGCAGCGTCGCCATCAACCGGCGACCGGGCATCACGACCTGGTCCTTGTTGAGCGCGGTGGCGAGACGTTGCGTGTCGTTGGTCAGATTCTGGCCGACGATCGCCAGTTCGACGTTGGGATGGCTGGCGAAGGGGCGCATCGCCAATTGCCCGTCGAGCGCGACATAGCCGGGCGTCGCGGTGTCGAAGGCGCCGAACTTGTTCTGGCGCCCGGCGTAGATCAGGTTGAACCCGGCATCGAGCTTCTCGCCGTTCCAGTTCAGCCCGCCACCGACGCGATAGGGCGGAATGCGCGGCACGTTGCTGCCGTCGTCCAACGTGGCGCGCGTGTAATCGGCGAGCAGGTTGAAGCGGTAGACACCGTGCGCGGTGCGCACGAGGTCGTAGCTGGCCTCACCCTCCACCCCGCGGAAATGCGCGCCCTGCTGACGATAGTTCAGCTCACGCAGGTCGCCGTCGCCATCGACCGCGCAGATGCCGTCGTCGTCGCACTGCCGCCCGGTCAGGTCGCCGTAGATATAGTTCTTGAACCAGCTGCTATAGACGCTGCCGTCGAAGCGGAACGGGCCGGAACGGATGCGCAGCGTTCCCTCCAGCGAATTGGCGCGCTCGATCCGCAGCGTCGGGTCGCCGGTTTCGAACGTGTTCGGACCGTCGTGCCCGCCGCGCGCGAACAGCTCGGTCAGCGCGGGCGCGCGTCCGGTGCTGGAGAAGGTCGCGCCGAGCTTGATGGCGGGCGAGACGGTGTACAATGCGCCGATCGCGCCGCTGACCGGGGTGAATTCGCGGACGGTGGCGTCGCCGAAGCGGGGCGTGCCGTGCAGCCGGACCCGCTCCACGCGTCCGCTCGCCTCCAGGTGGAGCCGCTCGGCCAGTTGCGTGTCGGTGAACAGATAGCCGGCGATGCTCTCCATCGTCGCCGGGAAGAGATAGGCGCTGTCGTCGCCGATCGCCGAGAAGTCACGGTGCTGATATTCGACCCCCAGCGCCGAATTGGTGACCGGGCCGAGCGCGCCGAACAGCAATTCGCCGCGCGCATTATATTCCTTGTTGCGGAAAGTGGTGTCGATCGTGCCGTCCGGCTCCTTTTCGTCATGTGAGTAATTGGCGTAGCTGCCATCGAGATTGAAGCGTTGCAGAAGGCCGCTGCCGAGCGCGAACGACGACCGCGTCATGACCTTGGTCTGGCGCATGTCGATAAACGTGGTGTCGCTGGGGATGCCGTATTTGGCGTCATATTGCGTGATCGCCGCGCCGACGTGGCTGTCATGCCCGTCGCCGAAGAAATACGACCCGCCCAGCGACCCGCCATAGCCGCGGAAGAACGAATTCTGCTGCACGCCCGACGGGGTGTCGTAATCGCCGGCATGTCGACCGAAGGTGTCGGCATGGAGCGCGAGATCGCCGACCCGCGCATCGACCAGTCCCGCGCCCTGATACAGATCCGACACCGTGCCGTAGGTGCCGTTCAGCTCGGCGGAGAAGGGCTTGTCGGGAAAAGCGGTCGGCACGCGATTGTTGAGCACGTTGACCACGCCGCCGATCGCCTGGCTGCCATAGCGCAGCGTGCCCGCGCCGCGCACCACCTCGATGCTGCGCGCGGCGAGCGGGTCGATCGGGATGCCATGGTCCGGGCCGATATCCGACACGTCGGAGGCGCTCGTCCCGTCCTCCAGCACGCGCACGCGCGTGGCGTCCATGCCGCGGATGATCGGGCGGCTGGCGCCCGTCGCGAAGCCGGTGGCGGCGATCCCGGGCACCCGCGACAGGGCATCCGCGATGCTGGCGCCGCCACGCCGCAGGATCTCCTCCGCATCCACCTTGGCGACGATCGCGGGCGTATCGTCGCGGTCTTGCCCGATCGGGGAGGCGGTGACGATGATATCGCGGCGGGGGTCTGGAACGTTGGCGTCGGGCGTCGCCTGCGCGACGGCAGGCAAGGGGGCGGACGCGGCAAGCGCCGCGCCCAGGGACAGTAGATAACGCATCAAAGTGTCTCCGGCATGGGTCGCGCCTGCGCCCGACGGTGGCGCGCAGGCGGGCAGCATTCAGTCGGCGGGAGACGGATGCGGTGGCGCGCGGCTGCGCCAGTCATGCGCGCGGGACCGTCGCGCGGCGTGATGACGGATGAGGAAGGGGCCGGCCGCCGCCGCCGCCAGCGCCATCTGCGCCACGGGGAAGGTGGGGAGCAGCAGCGCCTCGAGCGTCGCGGTCGCCGTGCACAACGCGCAGGGGGCGTCGAAGGCGCCGATCGTCGTCCGCACCTCGGCGGCGGCGACGCGCGGTGCGGCATGCTGGTGCGCGTGCGCGACGGTCCCGTCGTACACCAGCGACCAGAGCGCGAGCAGCGCCAGCAGCAGCATCGTCGGGCGATTGTCGCGCGCAAGGGGCGGGGCACCGGTCACCCGCGCGACAGACATGGCGGAAGCTTTCTGGATGCTGAACGTGGGACAACATATCATGACATCTTTGTCATGAAGCCGCTGAGGGCCGTTGGCGCCTCGTGGTGGGCGGTCCAGCTAACGTCTGGACTGCGACCCAGATGGGTTCAGATCATCCGATGGGGGAGAGGGCGCGACGGGCGGGACGTAGGCCATCGTGGCCGTGCGCGATCGAAGGGGGAAATGGTGCCCAAGGGCGGGATCGAACCACCGACACTGCGATTTTCAGTCGCATGCTCTACCAACTGAGCTACTTGGGCGCACCGCTTTTCGGCGGCGAGGCGCGTCCCCTAATCGGTGTCGCGGCGGCTGTCCAGCGATTCCGTGTCGATTGTTTCGCCGGGCAGGCGATCGCCTTCGCCGAGCCATTGCAGCAGGTCACGATCCTTGCAGCCGCGACTGCAGAACGGAGCATGTGCGGGTACCGGCGGCGCGGCGCAGATCGGGCAACGAGGGGTCGTCATGCGTCGAATATAGGCGTTCGACCGGTGCGGCGCATCAGCGCCTCCATCCAGTCGCCGCGCGCCACGATCCGATCGCGGACCGCCGCCGGCAGGTGAAAGCGGTTGGAGCTTCCCGCCGGCGTCCGCTCGATCACGCGCAACGCGGCGCGCGCGGCGGCGCCGGTCGGATCCTCGCGCAGCCGTTCCGGCAGCGAGGCGCGGGGGCGCGGACGCACGATCTGGAGAAAGCCGAAGCCGTTCACCGCGGTCCGCTCGAACGGCGGGGGCAAGGCGGCATCGAGCGCGGCGGCGATCTCCTGGCGCAATGCCTTGCCCGCGACGCTGGGAAAGTCGATGCCGATCGACCCGCCGATCGCATGGCGGCGGATCGCCAGCGCGACGGCGGTCGCGGCACGCAGCGCGAGGGAGGCGAGATCCCCGTCGCCGTCGACGTCGAACAGCGTCATCGCGGGGGTGGGCGACATCCGCAGCGCGCCGCCCGCGAACGCGATCTCGCCATCCGTGGCTTCCTCCAGCACCTCCGACCAGCCCGCTGCCTCGAGTGCATCGGCGTCATGGGGGTGGAGGCGGCGGACGGGGTGGGGCGTGGCGGCGATCCGCGCCAGCAGATCGGGACCGGGCGCGACCGGCAAGTCCGTCGCGCGACCGCGCGGACGCTTGGCCCGGCCCGGCTCCGGGATCGCCTCGCGCGTGACCTCGACGGTGAGGCGGGCGCCGAGCGTGACGCCCGGCGGCGGGCGGTCCAGCAGAACCTGCGCTCCATCGTTGAGCGTGGCGACCAGCCGATCGGTCAGACGCGCGGCGACGACGGTGCCGATGCGCAGCGTGTCGGGACGCTCGATGCGGGCGGCCAGGATCCGGTCATCCGCGACCAGCGCGGCCCGCGCCTCGCCGATGCCGTCCTCATACAGCCATTCAGGCACGGCTGATGCCGCTGGCGGCGAGCAGCGCGCGCGTTTCGAGCAGCGGCAGGCCGACGACGCCCGAGTGACTGCCGTGGATGAAGCGCACGAATGCCTCTGCGCGGCCCTGGATCGCATAGCCGCCGGCCTTGCCCAGCCCCTCGCCGCACGCGACATAGGCCTGGATCTCGGCGGGCGAGAGCGACTTGAAGGCGACGATCGTGTCGGCGAGCCGCGTCCGCACCGTGCCGTCGGGCGCGATCGTGCACACCGCCGACAAGGCGTGATGCCGACGCCCCGACAGGAGGCCGAGCAGTTCGCGTTGCACGTCTTCGCTGGTGGCGGGGGGCAGGATGCGCCGGCCCAGCGCGATGGTCGTGTCGCCGGCCAGCACCACCTCGCCCGGGGCGCGGGACACGGCACGCGCTTTTTCCTCGGCAAGGCGAAGCGCATAGGCGCGCGGCAGCTCCCGCGGGCGCGGCGTCTCGTCGATGTCGGGCGACACGATGCGATCGGGCACGACGCCGATCCGCGCGAGCAGGTCGCGACGGCGCGGCGAGGACGAAGCGAGGACCAGCGATGTCATGAGCGGATCGCGATCGGGCGCCCGCGATGCGGGCCCCGTTGCGGAAATCAGGACGGGCCGGGGCCGCCGCGACCGGGCATGAAGCGATAGGTGATCCGCCCCTTGGTCAGGTCATAGGGGGTCAGTTCCACCAGAACCTCGTCCCCCACCAGCACGCGAATGCGGTTCTTGCGCATCTTGCCGGCGGTGTGGCCGAGGATTTCGTGATCGTTCTCGAGCCGGACGCGGAACATCGCATTGGGCAGCAGCTCAACCACTTGCCCGCGCATTTCGAGGAGTTCTTCTTTCGCCAAACGGTGTCTCTTTCGCGTTACGTGCGCGCGGCCCTAGCCGAGATGGCGAAAAAAGGAAAGGCGCGCGACAACAGCCGCCGCCGTGGCGCCGTGTCGCGGGTCGGCATAGCGCGCGCCTCAGCGATTGTCGAGCAACGTGGTCAATTCGCGCGACAGGCTTTCGAAGCGATACGGCTTGGGAATGAAGCGACCGTCGTCCGGAATCGCATCGCGCGAGGGATGGGTATCGCCCGATGTCAGCAGGATGCGAATGCCGGGCCAGCGTTCGTGAACGACCTCCGCCAGCCGCAGTCCGTCCATCGAGCCGGGCATGCGGATATCGGTGAACAGCACCTGCACGTCATCGGCGGATTCGAGGATCGAGAGCGCCTCGTCGGCGGACCCGGCCTCGATCACCGCGTAACCGGCCTCCTGCAAGGCCTCGGCTCCGATCATGCGGACGAACATCTCGTCCTCGACGATCAGCACCGTCGCCTGGGTGATGTTCCTCATCTCGTTGACACGACTGGCTTTTGCGACCTTTGTTTTGTGCATTGTTCCCGCACCCGGCCTAGCGGTCAACCTGACGCGGGCGTAATGCCGCCAGCGCCGCCAGACCCAGCGCGGCACCCGCCGCCGTGGCGGTGAGGAACGGGCGGTGCCGCATCGTTCCGTAGACGCTGACGTTCCTTCCATGCTGGTGCCGCGATCGCTCGCGACCGTCATCGTGTGGCGCCGCGAGATTGTCGCGTCGGGCCGCCGGACGATCGGGGTCGCGCAGCCACGGCAGCAGGGTCGAGCCGAGCCGGTCGAGCAATGTCGGGAAATGCTGCGCGGCGAGTACCTCCAATCGCCCGGTGCCGCCGACCGTCACGTCGCGGCGCACGTGCTGTGCGGCGTCGAGAATCGCCTCCGCGACCAGTTCGGGCGCATAGACCGGCGGCGGGAGCAGCGCGGCGCCATCGAGATGGTTGGCGGCGCGCTCGGCGATCGGCGTGTCGATCCCCGATGGCTTGATGAGGGTGACCGCGATCGGCAGCCGATCCCCGATGATCTCGATCCGCAACGAATCGACATAGCCCTTCACCGCATGTTTGCTGGCGGCATAGGCGCCCATGCCAGGCGAGGGGATGTCGGAGACGATCGAGCCGATGGTGATGAGCGCACCGCCCGCGCGCTGAAGGTGTTCGACCGCCGTGAGGCAGCCGTGCACGGTGCCGAGATAATTGGTGCGCAACAGCCGCTCATGCTCGTCCATCGGCGTGTCGAGCAGCTTGGCGTAGATCGCGACCCCGGCATCGTTGACCCAGGTATCGATCCGCCCGAACCGTTCCACCGTCTTGGTGGCGGCGCGCTGCACGTCTCGCAGATCGCCGACGTCGGCGGTCGCGAAATCGGCGGTGCCGCCTGCTTCGGTGATCTCGCGGACGATCCGCACCAGCGCCTCACCATCGCGCGCGATCAGCATGACGCGGGCGCCCCGCTTGGCCGCCATCTTCGCAGTGACCAGGCCGATCCCCGAGCTGGCGCCGGTGATGGCGATGACCTGCTGCGACAGCGGCTTCAGGGGCGGCGTCATCGAATGCCCGCCATCGTCTCAGGGCGCGAAACGCCCCAGCGGCGGGAAGAATGCGTCATAAGTCATTCCAATATCTACCGATCCTGCTCATCCAACCCGCCCGATCGCGATCGGTTCACCCCGCGCCGCCGCTTTTTCCGAGGACGCCGGCGATTGCGGCGGCGGCGCGGGCGAGCGTAAGCGGGTGAACGGGAGGAACTAGCGATGCGGGCGACGGTGGTGACGATCGGGCTGGCGATGGGGATGGCCGGGGCGATGGCAGGTTGGCCGGCCACGGCGCAGGAGGCCCGGCGGGTCGGCTACGAGCTGTCGTTTCCGGACGCCGCGCACCACCAGGCGCAGATCGTCGCGACATGGCGCGGGGTGCCGGCGGGGCCGCTGCGTGTGCAGATGGCGCGCTCCTCCCCCGGACGGTATGCGCTGCACGAATTCGCCAAGAACGTCTTCGCGGTGACCGCGAGCGACGGGGCGGGGCGCCCGCTGCCGCTGACGCGCACCGATCCCTATGGCTGGAGCGTGGCCGGGCACGACGGGACGGTCGTGGTTCGCTACACGCTGTTCGGCAATCGCGGCGACGGCACCTATGCGCAGATCGACACCAGTCACGCGCACCTGAACCCGCCCGCGACGCTGCTGTGGGCAAGCGGATATGACGCCGCGCCGGTGACGGTGCGGATCGTGGCACCCGATCCCGCCTGGACGATCGCGACGCAATTGCCGGCGGTGGCGGGGCGGGCGGGCACCTTCGCCGCGCCCGACCTGCAATATCTGATGGACAGCCCGATCGAGGCCGGGCGGCTGGACGTGCGCGAATGGACCGTCGGCGACGCCAAGCAGCGTTACGCGATCCGGATGGCGGTCCATCACCCCGGCACCCCCGCCGAGGTCGACCGGCTGGCCTCGCAGGTGCGGCAATTGCTGCCGCAGCATCGCAAGCTGTTCGGCGAGTGGCCGCGCTTCGACCATGGCAGCTATACGTTCCTGGCGGATTACATGCCGCAGGTCTCCGGTGACGGAATGGAGCACCGCAATTCGACCGTGGTGACCACGCCGACGCCGCTGGACGGCGACAATGCGGCGCAACTGGGAACGATCGCGCACGAATTCCTGCACGCCTGGAATGTCGAGCGGCTGCGCCCGCGCGAGCTGGAGCCGTTCGATTTCAGCCGCGCCAACGCCACGCCGTCGCTGTGGTTCGCGGAAGGCGTGACCAATTATTACGGGCCGCTGATGCTGCGCCGCGCCGGGTTGATGGACGTGGATACCTGGGCGCGGACCACCGCCGGGGCGTTGAACAGCGTGTTGCAATCGCCCGCGCGTCGCAATGGCGGCCCGCAGGAGATGAGCCTGCGGGCACCGTTCGCGGACGCCGCGACATCGGTCGATCCGGTCGGGCCGGGCATCTTCCTGTCCTATTACACCTATGGCCAGATCGTCGCGCTGGCGCTGGACCTGTCGATCCGGCAGCGTTTCCCCACGCTGTCGCTCGACGACTATATGCGGCAGATGTGGCGCACGCACGGGCGCACCGAGACGCCGTACAGCCCCGACGACCTGCGGCGTGGACTGGCGGCGACCACCGGCGACGGTGCGTTCGCCGACGCCTTCTTCGCCGCCTCGATCAACGGCAGTGCCTTGCCCGATTTCGCGCCGCTGCTGGCGCAGGCCGGGTTCGTGCTCCGCGCCGCCGCGCCGACGCATGGCTGGCTCGGTGCCGGGCGGATCGGCGAGGGGCCGGGGGGTGTTGTGCTGGCCGCGCCGCCGGCGCCCGGCTCGCCGCTGGACGGTGCGGGGCTGGATGGCGGGGACCGGATCGTGGCGGTGAACGCCGCCCCCATTACCGATGCCGCGGCGTGGCGACGCGCGATCGATCGGATCCCGCCCGGTGCGATGGTGACGATCCGGTTTGCGCGCTATGGTGTCGAGCAACAACAGATGATCCGTGCGGTCGCGGATCCGCGGCTGGAGATCGTGCGGGTGGAGACGACCGGCGCCAAGCTGTCCGGACGGCAGCGCGCGTTTCGCGAACGGTGGTTGATGAATAATTAACTCTTTAGAATTATGTCGTTTTTTATGTGTCAGTCATTGACACAGGGTGGGACGAGGCAGACATTCGCATGATGGCCCAACGTCAATCGCGCAACGTCTCGCTGACTCCGGAACTGGAGTCGTTCATCACCGACAGCCTGGCGACCGGCGATTACGGCAACGCCAGCGAAGTCGTGCGGACCGCGTTGAAGATGTTGCGCGACCGCCCGGCGGCGCGCGAGATGCTGCGCCCGTGGCCGGTCGGCGGGGGCGAGACGGGGGCGATGATCCGCGCCGCCGACTGGACACGCCACGCGCTCGGCCCGGTCGAGGGCTGGTCGACGGCGTTGCGCGTCACCGTCGCCAACGTCGTCAATTCGCCCGTGCCCAAGGTGTTGATGTGGGGCCGCGACGGCATCCTGTTGTATAACGACGCCTATCGCGAGATCGCGGGCGCGCGCCATCCCGAGGCGATGGGGTGCATGGTGGCGGCGGTCTTTCCGGAGATCGCCGACTGGAATGCCGCGATCATCGCGCGCGGACTGTCGGGCGAGGTCGTCAGCTTTCGCGACCAGCCGCTGACGCTGAACCGCGACGGGCGCGCGACCGAGCTGTTCTTCGACCTGTTCTACACCCCCGTCACCGAGACCGACGGATCGGTGGGCGGGGTGCTGTGCACCGTCATCGACAATACCACCCGGCTGACGCTGGAGCGGCGGCTGGCGGCGAGCGAGGCGGAACTGCGCACGGTGACCGATGCGTTGCCGCTGCTGGTGTCGTTCATCGACCGCGACCTCGTCTATCGCTACGCCAACCAGCATTATTACGAATGGTTCGCGATCGATGCCGGGAAGGTGATCGGGTGCCACACCCGCGACGTGATCGGCGCGGAGAATTTCGAGCTGCGCCGTCCGTTGATGGAGCGCGCGCTGGCGGGCGAGACGATCGTCCAGGATTCGATGATCCGCCACGGCGACGGATCGTGGCGGCGTGCCGACATTCGTTACCTGCCGCGGCGCGACGCCGATGGCGTGGTGGTCGGGTTCCAGGTGATCGTGCTCGACATCGAGGATCGCGTCCGCCGCGAAGAGGCGCTGAACGCCAGCAACGCGCGCTTCCGCGCCGCGATGGAGGCGATGCACGGCGTGCTGTGGACCAATGACGCCGCCGGGCGGATGGTGGGCGAGCAACTGGGCTGGGCGATGCTGACCGGGCAGACGCCCGAGCAATATCAGGGCTATGGCTGGGCCGATGCGGTGCACCCGGACGATGCGCAGCCGACGCTGGCGGCGTGGCAGAAGGCGGTGGCGTCCAAGTCGACCTTCGTCTTCGAACACCGCGTGCGGCGGCATTGCGGGACGTGGCGGACCTTCTCGATCCGGGCGGTGCCACGGATCGATGCGCAGGGCGAGATCGCGGAATGGGTCGGCGTGCATACCGACATCACGCACCAGCGCGCCGCCGAGGCCGCGCTGCGCGACCATGCGCAGCAGCTGGAGCGGCAGGTCCGCCATCGCGAGCGCGCCGAGGAGCAGCTCCGCCAGTTGAACGAGACGCTGGAGACGCGCGTCATCGCCGAGATCGCGTCGCGCCACGCGGCCGAGCGCAAGCTGGCGCAGTCGCAGAAGATGGAGACGGTGGGCAAGCTGACCGGCGGCGTCGCGCACGACTTCAACAACCTGTTGCAGGTCGTGTCGGGCAACCTCCAGCTTCTACAGAAGGATATCGCGGGCAACGAGCGCGCCGAGACGCGCGTCGCCAACGCGCTGGCCGGCGTGTCGCGCGGATCGCGGCTGGCGTCGCAATTGCTGGCGTTCGGGCGGCGGCAGGCGCTGGAGCCCAAGGTGGTCAACGTCACGCGTTTCGTGCGCGGCATGGACGACATGCTGCGCCGTGCGATCGGCGAGGGGATCGAGGTCGAGACGATCTTCGGCGGCGGACTGTGGAACACCTTCATCGATCCGGGCCAGATCGAGAACGCGCTGCTGAACCTGGCCATCAACGCGCGCGACGCGATGGACGGGCAGGGCAAGCTGACGATCGAGCTGGCCAATGCGCATCTCGACGACGATTATGCCCGTCGCCACGACGAGGTGGAGCCGGGCCAATATGTGATGCTGGCGGTGACCGACACCGGCTGCGGCATGTCCGACGAGGTGATGGCCAAGGTGTTCGAGCCGTTCTTCTCCACGAAGGCGGAGGGCAAGGGATCGGGGCTGGGGCTGTCGATGGTCTATGGCTTCGTCAAGCAATCCGGCGGGCATGTGAACATCTATTCGGAGCCGGGGCACGGGACGACGATCCGCCTGTACCTGCCGCGCGCGATGGAGCGCGAGGATGTCGAAGTGATGCTCGACAACGGGCCGATCACCGGCGGGACCGAGACGGTGCTGGTCGTCGAGGACGACGACGAGGTGCGCGCGACCGTGGTCGAGATGCTGGGCGACCTGGGCTATCGCGTGCTGAAGGCGGTGGACGCGCAAAGCGCGCTGAACGTCGTGGAGAGCGGCATCCCGATCGATCTGCTGTTCACCGACGTGGTGATGCCCGGCACGCTGAAGAGCCCCGAGCTGGCTCGCAAGGCGCGCGAGCGGCTGCCCGAGATCGCGGTGCTGTTCACCAGCGGCTATACCGAGAATTCGATCGTCCATGGCGGGCGGCTGGATGCCGGCGTCGAGCTGTTGTCCAAGCCGTACACGCGCGAGGCGCTGGCGCGGAAGGTGCGCCACGTGCTCTCCAACCAGGGCCAGCGGGCGAAGGCCGCCGTCCCGCGCGTGCAGCCGGTCGTGCACCGGGCGGCAGTGAAGGGTGCACCGCGCACGATCCTGCTGGTCGAGGATGACGCGTTGATCCGCAGCGCGACCGCGGAGGTGTTGCAGGAGGCGGGGCACGTGGTGGTCGATGCGGCGAGCGCGGAGGAGGCGATGGCCGCGCTGCAAACCGCGCCGATCGACGTGCTGGTGACCGACGTGCATTTGCCGGGGACGTCGGGGCTGGAACTGGCGTCGCGCGCCGCCGAGCTGCATCCGGGGATCCGCATCGTGGTCGCGAGCGGTGACGTGGGGGCGGTGAAGGATGCCGGGCGCGATCTGCGGCTGCTGACCAAGCCTTATGGCGCGCGCGACCTGTTGTCGGTGGTGGCCGATCAGCCGATCCGCGAAACCGAAGACGGCTGACGCTCAGCCGGCGGTGAAGGTCATCCCGGCGTGCGTGGCAAGCCGCATGCGCAGCGCCGCGCCCATCGACGCGCCGGGGGTGGTGATGCCGCCCGGCCCGTCGACGTCGTGGAGCAGGCACAGGGCGCTTTCGGCGAGCATCTTCGACGTGCAGCCATAGCCGGGATCGCTGTCGCCGGTGACGACCGCATCGATGCGCGCACCGTCCGGCATCAACCCGGCGAACAGGATGTCGAAATGGCCGGCGTCGCGCTCCGCCTGCGACGGCCCCTCGCCGGGCTTCGGTCCCTTGTCGCCGGCGAACGGGTTCAGCTTCGACAGCGCCTCCGCCGCGGCGCGCCCGATGTCGCCCAGCCCGATGACGACCATCTCGTCATAGACGATCTCGCCCCATGGCTGGCCAAGCAGGAAGTTGGTGCGGTGCACGTTCTTGGTGTTGATCGGCGCCATGATGAACGGCGCGACCCAGGCGTTTACGGTGGGATCGAATTCGGGAAGCAGCCCGGATGGCTGATGCGGCCCGGCGTGGCCGGGGGTGAGCGCGAACGGGTCGCTGAGCAGCGCGAGCAGCGAGGGTTGCCGCGCGGCGGCGGCCAGGGTGGCCTTCAGGCTGGCGACGGTACCGCCCGAAAAGCCGCCTTTCATGGCGCGCACGCGCGCCTTCACACGCGGCACGGGGATGCCGAAGCGGGCGAGCGCCGCCTCCTGCAACGTCAGCATCCCGAGATCGAAGGGGATCGAGTCGAAGCCGCAGGAGAAGACGATCCGCGCACCGCTGCGCTGCGCATCGTCATGATGCGCGTCGATCATCCGCCGCATCCACGCCGGCTCGCCACACAGATCGACATAGGACGTGCCGGTGGCCGCGCAGGCGGCGATCAGCGCGCTGCCATGGAGCTGATACGGACCGACCGTGCTGATGACGACCGCTGTGCGTTCGCACAAAGCGCGCAAGGCGGCGGGATCGTCGCCATCGGCTATCACGAGCGGGACGTCGAGCGCGAGATCGTCGCGTACCGCCGCCAACTTCGCGGCGGAGCGTCCGGCGATGGCCCAACGTACCTTGTCAGCGCGACGCCCGAGATATTCGGCAACCAGCCGTCCCGTAAAGCCGGTGGCGCCGAACAACACGAGATCCAGATCGCGTGGCATCGCGGGTCAGGCGGGCTGGTCGGTGCCCGTGCCGGTCAGCGGCGCGCCGGCACCGCCCGCGCGATCCTCGCTGGGATCCTCGCCCGAATGACCGCCGCCAGCGCCCGCGCCGCTGCCGCGCACCGCTCCGGTCTTCGGATCGAACGAGGCGCGTCGCCCGGCGTCGGGCGGAGTGGGCGAGTCGTCGACGATCTGCGACGGGCGTGGCGCAACGGAGCCGGACGGCGATTGCTCGCCGAGCTTGCGCTCCTCATCGAGCGTGTAGCCCTGGCCGAACTTGCCGGTGTCCTTGTCGGAGGCGGGCCGGCGGCGATGCTGGGGGTCGACGGGATCGGTCATGCGCGCACAACGCGCGGCCACCGGGCGACGATCCATCGCCGCCCGGCGTCCGCTTTCTAGCGGCGCTCGGCGGGCGTGGCAGCGGGCTGCTCGGCGGCCAGCGCCATCGCGCGCGCGGTGCCGGTGGCGGGCTTGACGCGCGCCGCCGGTTCGTTGCGACCGAGCGTCAGGTAGAGGACGCCCGCGATGAGTACACAGATCGCCAGCAGCGCGGGGAACCCCGCGTAGCTGCGCTGGGTCATGTGGGGACGGTCGTCGGTCATGGTTGCTCTCCGGCAGCGGAAACGTGCCGGAGTGAATAATCCATGTTGCGCGGCTGTTCCGGGCTGGCTGGTGAGATTTTGTTGCTGTCAGGCGGCGTGCTGGTGCGCGTCGCGCGACGCCATCGCGTCCTCGGCGAGCGCCAGCGCGCGCGGGTCATCGACGTCGAGCCACCAGGTGTCGCCGATGTCGCAAACCCGCGCCAGGCCTTGCTGCGCCAGCGCCTCCACCCCGGCGGAGATCGACCCCGCGCCGCCAGCGGCGATCGACGCGCGCAAGGCATCGTGGAAACGTCCATCGACCGCGAAGACACCGGTATCGAAGCAGTCGTAATCGGCCAGGTGCTTGCCGATCGCGACGATCCGGTCGCCATCGGTGCCGACGCGCGTGACGTCGTCGAGATCGACCAGCGGATTGTCGAGTCGGCGATCGACGCCCAGCGTCAGCGCCGCGTCGGGCGCGGCGGCGACCTGCGCGACCAACGCGGGATCGACCAGATGATCGGCCATCATCAGCAGGTGGCGGCGCGCGCCGATCGCCTGCGCCCCCGTCAGCACCGAATGGCCGTTGGGCAACGACCAGTCGGTAGTTCGCACACAGCGCAGCGGCACGCCGATCGTCGCGGCGGCGAGCGCCAGATGCCGCTCCAGCCGCTCCGCCTCGTGCCCGGTCACCACCGTCACGTCGGTGACGCCCCCGGCGATGGCGGCGCGCAGCACGCGCTCGATCAGAGCGACGCCGTGGACCGGCGTCAGCGGTTTCGAGGGGGACACCTCGCGCAGCCGGCTGCCATAGCCGGCCGCGACGATCAGCGCGTGCAAGGCAGGTCGCCGCTTATTCGGCGGCGAGGCGCGCGTCGGCGTGGATGAACTCGTTGGTCATCGCGGCCGCGACGTCGTCGGTCACCTGCTGCGGCGGGTGCTTGCAGAAGAACGCCGACGGGCCTTCCAGCGCGCCGCCGATGCCGCGCTCCAGACCGAGCTTCACGCAACGGATCGCGTCGACCACGACCGCCGCCGAGTTCGGCGAATCCTCGACCGACAGGCGCAGTTCGAGGTTCATCGGCACGCCACCGAACAGGTCACCCTCAAGCCGCAGGAAGCACAGCTTGTTGTCGCCCAGCCACGGAATATAGTCCGACGGGCCGACGTGGATGTTCTCGTCCGCCAGCCGCTCGGCGATCACCGCCTGCACCGCCTCGGTCTTCGACTCCTTCTTGCTCGCCAGCCGGTTGCGGTCGAGCATGTTCATGAAGTCGGTGTTGCCGCCGGTGTTGAGCTGATAGGTGTGATCGATCGTCACGCCGCGCTGGCCGAACAGGTTCGACAGCACGCGGTGGACGATCGTCGCGCCGACCTGCGCCTTCACGTCGTCGCCGATGATCGGCAGGCCGGCGTCGGCGAACTTCTTCTCCCACTCCGGACGCGACGCGATGAACACGGGCATGCAGTTGACGACGCCCAGACCGGCCTCGAGCGCGCATTCCATGTAGAATTCGGTCGCCGCTTGGCTGCCGACCGGCAGGAAGTTGACGAGGATCTCGGCGCCCGAGCTCTTCAGCTCGGCAATGATCTCCGCCTTCTCCGCGTCGCGCGTGTCGTTGATCTCGAACCCGCGATCGTTGGCGGCGGTCAGCATGTGCGGCGCGACGCCGTCCAGCTTGGCGCCCATCTTCACGATCGTGCCGGTCTTCGGCACGTCGGCGTGGAACACCTTGGTGCAGTTCGGCTTGGCGAAGATCGCCTCGCCCAGATCGAGACCCACCTTGCGCGAATCGACGTCGAACGCGGCGACGAATTCCATGTCGCCGACCTTGTAGCCGCCGATATCCTCATGGATCAGGCCCGCGGCGGTGTTGCTGCCGGCGTAGTGATATTTCCCCTGAATAAGGCTGCTTGCGCAGTTGCCGACACCGATAACCGCAACCTTGATCGTCGCCATTCTACCCCACTTGCCGACAGTTAGCCGGACAAAAGCCATTTTACGTTGCCGCTTCGTGACAGATACGTGGCATCTGTCAAGCGAGCCGATGGCCTGTATAGGCGCAGCGGGGCAATCTCGCGAGGAACGCGTGAACGAATCTGAAACGGCTGTGGCGGGAAAGCCGCGCGAGCTGCAGGGTTTTCTGAACCGGACGATCTACCACCCGCTGGCCCATGTGCTGGCGCGCGCGCTGGTGCCGACTCCGGTGACGCCGAACATGGTGTCGGTCGCCGGCGCGGTGATGGTGATGGCGACCGCGGTGCTCTACGCGCGGGTCGCGACGCCGGCGGCGATCGCGCTGGGGTTCTTCCTGCACTGCGCGTGGCACGTCGTCGACGGGGCGGACGGCGCGCTGGCGCGAATGTCGGGCCGCGCGTCGCCTTCCGGCGAGATCGTCGACGGCCTGTGCGATTATGCCGGGCACGGCGTGCTGTACCTGATGCTGGCCGGCGTGCTGGACGACCGGATCGGGTGGGTGGCGTGGCCGATCGCGGTCCTGGCCGGGCTGAGCCGCGCGGTGCAATCCGTGTTCGCCGAAAGCCAGCGCCGCACCTATCAATGGTGGGCGTACAATACCCCGTGGCTGCAAACCGCCAAGGCCGGCGGGCGCGGGATCGGCGTCGCATTGTCGAACCTGTACCTGAGCGTGTGGCACGCGCTGTCCGGTCCGACGCAGCGGGTGAACGCGCTGGTGGCAAGTGCCGAGGCGGATCCGCCCGAGCGGCGACGGATCGCGGCGATCGCGCGCGCGACGGGCGGGCGGGCGCTGCCGCTGCTGGCGGCGCTGGGCGCCAATCCGCGCACGATCCTGCTGGGGCTGAGCATGATCGCGGGCACGCCCTTGTGGTTCTTCCTGATCGAGATCGTGGTGCTGAACGTCGTGCTGGTGGCCGCGATCGTGCAGGCGGCGTATCTGGGGCGACGGATCGCGGCGCAGATCGCGCACGACCACCGCTGACGCGGAACCCCCGCGAGAGCGGCGGGTTGGCGGGCGAGAGCATGAACGGGAGGAGCAGGTGATGCGACAGGTTGCGATGATGGCGGGGATCGGTCTGGCGGCGCTGTCGCTGGCGGCGTGCAACGACGAGGCCAAGATGGACACCGGCACGCCGGTGGCCGGCGGTGCGCGCGCGGTGGCGATGCTGGCGACCGCGACCGGGGCGCCGGTGGGTCGCGCGACCGCCACCGAGGTGGCCGGCGGGGTGCGCTTCACGATCGACGCGACGGGTATGCCGGCGGGCACGCACGGCGCGCACGTCCACACCACCGGACGGTGCGACGCACCGGACTTCACGACGGCGGGCGGGCACTGGAATCCGACGCAGAAGAAGCACGGCTCGATGAACCCGCAGGGGCCACACGAAGGCGACCTGCCGAATCTGGTGATCGGCAACGACGGGCGTGGCACGATCGGCGCCGTGATCCCCGGCGCGACGCTGGCCGGGCTGATGGACGCCGATGGCGCGGCGATGGTGATCCACGCCGGCCCCGACGATCTGATGACCGACCCGAGCGGCAATTCGGGTGGCCGGATCGCCTGTGGCGTGTTCCAGCCCGCCTGACGCTAGAGCGGTTCGCCCGCCGCCTGCGCCCGCGCCTCGCGCGTGCGCTCGGCGGCGGGAAACCGGCGATAGGCGACCAGCGCGGCGGTGAGCGTCACCGGCACGCTGACCAGTAGCGACAGCATTCCGGTCGACAGGCTGCCGGTGAGCGTCGAGATGCGCCCGGCGAGATACGGGCCGAGCGCCAGCCCGATCAGCGTGGTGCCGATGAAGAAGGTGGCGGTGGCGGTGCCGCGCATCCGCGGCAGGACCAGATCCTGGGTCGCGGCGGCCGCCGCGCCCAATCCCCAGGCCGCGAAGACCTGCGCACAGAAGACGCATATATACAGCACGGCGGGCGTCGCGGTGGTGTAGCCCGCGATCATGAACGGCACCGGCAGCACCGCGCTGGCGATCACCGGCACCAGCCGTCCGGCGGGGTTGCGGCGCCGCATGCGATCCGCCAGCACCCCGCCGCTGGTGACGCCGATGAACCCCGCCGCCGCGCCCGCGCCGCCGATGAACAGTCCCGCCTCCGCCGGGGCGACGCCCAGGACGCGGATCGCATAAGGCGCCGCCCAGAAGCTCGCCGCATAGGCCATGAAGGCATTCAGCCCGTAGGCGACGACGGTGCACAGAAAGGCGGGGGTGCCGAGGATCAGCGCGAACGTCGGTGGATCACGGCGACGCAGCGCACAGCCCCAGGAGAAGACCGCATAGCCGCCGACGCCCACCGCGATCCACTGCGGCAGCGGCTCGCCGCCCGCGTGGAGCAGCGCGACCAGCGCGATCGTCACCGCCAGCCCGACCGCGTTGACCAGCAACGCCCGGCGCCCCTGCCGCGCGGCACCGAGCAGCGTCAATGGCGGCAGGATCGTGACCAGTTCGTCGGCGAAGGCACGGAACGGCGCGAGGTGCGGGGGAGGGGTGGGCAAGCCTTCCACCGCGCCGCGCACCGGCTCGCGCAACGTGGCGACCATGGCGGCGAGCGCCAGTCCCGGGATGCCGACCGCGAGAAACGCGGCCTGCCACCCCGCCAGCCCCAGCGGGCCGCCGCCGGGAAAGGCGTGATTCCATTTCTGGACGATCAACCCGCCGATGAACAGTGAACAGCCGCCGCCGACGTAGAGGCCGGCGGAATAGATCGACAAGGCGGTGGCACGCAGCTTCTTCGGGAAATAGTCCGAGATCAGCGAATAGGCCGACGGGGAAGCGGTCGCCTCGCCCACGCCCACCCCGACGCGTGCCGCCGCCAGTTGCGCGCCGTTCGCCGACAGCCCCGACAGTGCGGTCATCGCCGACCACAATGACAGCCCGGCGGTCATCAGCCGCACGCGGTGCCAATTGTCGGCGAGCCGTCCGAGCGGGATGCCGAACAGCGCATAGAACACCCCGAAGGCGGTGCCGTAGAGGAAGCCGAGATCCTCGTCGCGCAGCTTCAGGTCGCGCTTGATATCTTCGGCGAGGATCGAGATCACCTGTCGATCGACGAAGTTCAGGACGTAGACCAGGAACAGCAGCCCCAGCGCATACCATGCATAGCCGCTCGCGCGTGCGTCGTGTTGCCCGGCCATGCATCCTCCCGATTTTGGCGGAGCGTACCAGACCAAGCGCTTGAGGGAAGAAGGTTAGCGAAGTGGCCAGCGCGCGACGGCCTCGTAGCGCGCGCCGTCTTGGCCCAGCACGCTTTCGTAGAGAATCAGGTGCGGCAGCGCGAAGTCGGGCGAGGCGAGCGCGGCATGATCGGCGATCCACCGCTGAATCGCGACCGGGTCGGCGGCGGTGCGGGAAAGGCGCGCGAGCGTGACGTGCGGCAGGTAGCGGCGGGGGTCGGCCACGACCCCGGCGCGTGTCAGCGCCTGATCGACCTTGCGATGCAGCGCGGCGAGCGGCTCGGCCGGCGCCACGCGCGCCCATAACGTGTCGACCCGCCCGCGCCGCTCGAACGTGCCGACCCCTTCGATGCGCGCGACGGGCGCGGGCGCGCCGACCCCCGCCAGCGCGGCGGCGACATCCTCGGCCTGTCGCGTGTCGACCTCGCCGATGAAGCGGACGGTGAGGTGCAGTTGCTCGTCGTCCTGCCAGCGCGCACCGGGGACGCCGCCCATAATGCTCAACAGCGCGGTGCGGATCGCGGGCGGCGGGCGCAGGGCGACGAACAGGCGATGCATAAGGGTGTAACGAACCTTTGCTGGAGCCGTTGCGGGTCGGGGGCTCGCTTGAAAAGCGGGAACCGACGCGCGATATTCCCGCTATCCGACCCATTCGTTCGGATGAAGGAGCAAAGAGACAATGGCCAATTGGTCCGATCCCCGGCCCTCCGCTGCCCCGTTCGGCGGGACCGCTTCGGGCACCCGCAGCGAGGCGCGCGACGCCGGCCTGCGGTCGTACATGCTGTCCGTCTACAACTACATGGCATCGGGCGTGTTGCTGACCGGCATCGTCGCGCTGGCGTTCGCGCTGTCCGGCTATGCGCAGGCGGTGTTCGGCACGCCGCTGCGCTGGGTGGTGGCGCTGGCGCCGATCGGGTTCGTCTTCGCGATGAGCTTCGGTCAGGGCAAGTTCTCGACCGCGACGCTGAAGGCGATGTTCTGGGGCTTCGCGGTGGCGATGGGCCTGTCGCTGTCGTCGATCTTCTTCGTCTATTCGCCGCTCGCCATCGCGCAGGCGTTCGCCGCGACCGCGGCGGGCTTCGCGGCGCTGAGCCTGTACGGCTATACGACGAAGCGTGATCTGTCGGCGTTCGGCACGTTCCTGATCATCGGCTTGGTCGGCCTGATCGTCGCGAGCCTGATCAACATGTTCGTGCAGTCCGGCCCGATGGGGCTGCTGATCTCGCTGGTCGGCGTGCTGCTGTTCGCGGGTCTGACCGCGTACGACACGCAGCGCACGAAGAGCCTGTATTTCCAGGTGGCGGGTTACGGCCCGGAAATGGTGGGCAAGGCGGTTGTGATGTCGGCGCTGAGCCTGTACCTCGACTTCATCAACATGTTCCTGTTCATCCTGCGGCTGTTCGGTGGGAACCGCGACTGATCCACGGGATTGAGTGAGGGAACGTCCGGGCCCGGCGGGAAACCGCCGGGCTCTTTTTATGCCTCTCGCGCAAAGGAGTAGCGCCGATGCGCCTGTCGATCGAAGCGGTGCTGGATTACGGCTTCCCGGCGCCCGCCGACGTGCTGTTGCAGATCGAGGTCGCCGCGCAGGGCGATCAGTTGCTGGAGGCGCAGTTGCTGACCATCGAATCCGATCACCCGATCCGCGCGGTGGCTGGCGAGGAGGGGATCGGACAGCGATGCTGGGCACGGGCCGAGCATCGGCTGGTGGCGCGCTACGCCGCCACCGTGTCGATCGACCGCCCGCTGGTGCGCATCGACGACCTGCCGGCCACCCCGGCGGCGCGGCTGCCGGCGGCGGCGATCCAGTATCTGTTCCCCAGCCGCTATTGCGAGTCCGACCGGTTCGAGAATTTCGTGCGGCGCACGTTCGCGGGGCTGAGCGGCGGTGCGCTGGCGGTGGCGCTGGTCGATTGGGTGCGCACGAACGTGGAATATGCGCCCGCGCCCCCTGGCGGCGGCGCGCTGCATACCTTTGCCGAGCGGCGCGGCGTGTGTCGGGACTATGCGCATCTGCTGGTCGCGCTGGCGCGTGCGGCGGAGATCCCGGCGCTGTGCGTGTCGGTCTATGCGCCCGGCGTCGATCCGCCCGACTTCCATGCGGTCGCCGAATTGTGGCTGGACGGGGCGTGGCACCTGCTCGATGCGACCGGCATGGCGCGTGCCGACGAGATGGCGCGCGTGGGCGTGGGGCGCGACGCGACCGACATCGCGTTCATGACGATCTTCGGCACCGCCGACCTGTGGGAGCAGCGGGTGCGTGTCCTGCGGCTGGATCAGGAACGGGCGCCGCCATCCGGCGTTGTGATGTAAGCAGATGTTTCCGAGCCACAGGAGAAGATGATGTCCGAAGCGAGCCCGATCGACGACCGCGCGCTGGACAGCCTGTCGGTGGCGCCGGATGCCGGCAATGCCGGTGGCAGCAAGGACGCGCGCCAGGACGCAGGGCAAGACCGTTCGATCGACAAGCGGCTCGCCAAGCATCCGCACAGCGACGACGCGCGATTGGACGAGGGGCTGGACGAGACGATGGACGCGTCCGATCCGGTGTCGATCACCCAGCCCGGGCGTAGCGAACCGGCACCGTCGTCCGGCTTCGACGAGGCGGAGGAAGCGGAGCGCCAGCGCGACGCCTGACCGAGCGCGGCGACCGATTGTTGTCGATTGGTCGCTGTCTTCGACTTTTTCCTTCGCTCCGGCTCGGTTCGTCGCATCCATGTTGCGGTGCGAAACAGGTCATGCTCGTTTGTGACGGTCCGGGGACGGCCTCGTTAAGCCAGATGTTAACCACTCTGGTGCATTCTTCCGGGCATTGGATCATGCGCGGCGGGGTGTGACGATGGGACGAATGAAGGCAGCCGAAGGGGCGATGACGCTGGCCGAGATGAAGGAGTTCGCGACCTTCCCGGCGGCAACGCAGCGGTACATCCGCCGCAGCCTGGATGTCGGGCTCGACCGCGATGATGCCCTGGCGCGCTGGTCGCGGGATGTCGTCGAGGCCGCCAGCATCCGTGCGCAGGCACAGCATTACCGCCGCCTGCCGGCGATCCGCGCGGTGATCCCCGACGACAGCGGGCTGGACGCCGCCGAGCAGGTGCTGGCCCCGCTGATCACGCTGGCGGCGTTCGACCTGGGGCAGGGGCGTATCACGTCGTTCTCCGCTTTTCGCTTCCTGTTCGAGCGGCTGGTCGGCGCCAAAGTGCGTCCGTGGCTGCCGTCCGCGTTCTGCGCGGCGGCGGCGATGCCGCACCTGCACCCGGAACTGCGGCGTCGGTTGCTCCAGTCGATCAGCGAGGCGGCGGCGACCGCGTCGGGATGGTCCTCGCGCCAGCCGGCGTTCTTCCCGCATTGGGTGGAGAAGGTGGATCCCGCCGCGTTGCCGCATTGATCGCGGGCGTTCGGCTTGAGGGCGGGCGGCTTGTGATCCCGCCTCGCTGTGGGGTCAGCCCGAATCGCGTGTTATCGTTCTGCGCAGGCCGATCGTGAGGCCGGTATGGCGCGCGGCGTCGTCGAACACGCATTGCACCCGTTCGAGATAGGCGACCAGATCGGCCGGGAGCGGTGTCGCGACGAGGATCTCGACTGTCAGCGGCGGACGGACGCGATTGTCGCCCGCGACCAGCCCATCGTACAGCGCGTCGAGGTTCGGACCGTGCCAGTCGGGCGCGCCAAGGGCCGGGAGCAAGGCCGCCCAGAAATCGGCGCGTGTCCGCCAGTCGCGCGCGTCGAGCCGGATCAGCGACATGCGCGCCACCCCGTCGCGCCGCGTGCCGCCTGGTCGAGGTGGAAGTGGTCGCGGTGCGCGGCGTTGTAGTCGGGCGACAGGACGGTGGCGAACAGCCCGCACGCGCCGTCACGCACCTCGCGCAGGAACGCCGCCTTCGCGCCGCCGCCGCTCCAGTCCCGTGCGACGCTGATCCGCGTGCCGTCCGACAGTTGGAAGCCGGCGATGTCGATCGCATCGGCGGTGGCATGTTCGCTCCACGCACCCGCATCGCGGCCATAGAGGCGACGGCACGAATAGCTGCCGAAATGATCGATTCGGGTCACCCGCGCGTCGAAGTGACGGCGCGCGGCGGCGGCGAGCACGTTCCATTCCCACATCGCGACCGCCGCCGCCACGGGACATGCCATTCCCAGCCCAACGGGCGACAGCGCGATATCGCGTGCGCCACCGCTGGTGAGCCGAACCGCATCCTCATAGCCGCATTGTCCGTCGCGACGCGGCGGCAGCGCGGTAAAGCGGACCCCCGACTGCGTCAGCAACGCGCGGCAGGCGGCGGCGTCGCCGGTCAGTGCGGTCAGCTTCCGTCCGGTGAACAGCCCCACCGGCTGACCGAGGTCGAGCGGGGTCCAGGGTAGATCCTGCGATCGACCGCGCAGCACGCCCCAGGCCACAAGAGCAAGCGTCGCGAGCAGCATCACCGCGACGCTACATCCGGCGATGCGTCGGATCGCGCGCGCTACGCGCGCCTGGCGTCCGCGAGCCGTTCGGCGGTGACCGGATAGCCGAGGCCGTCGGGAATGCAGATCCAGTCCTCCCCGTCGCGGGTTTCGATCCATGGCACGACGGTGCGCACCGGGGTGGCGCGGGCATGCTCGACCGCCGCGGCATAAGACCCAAACCGGGCAAGCCGCTCCAGGTTGCGCCGGGTCGGGAAGATCAGCGTCAGGCGCCCGGCGTCCGCGTCCGCCAGCACCGCGCGCGCGCTGGCCCAGCACAGCCGCACATTCTCCGTGCCGTCCACCAGAGGCGGCGGAGCGTCGGCGGGGAGCGCGGCGAGATAGAAGCGCGTGTCGAAGCGTCGGACGCGGGTGCGGTCGGGGCGCCAGCGCGCGAACGGGACGAGCGCGGCGGGATCCGGTGCGGCGCCCAACGGGGTCAGCGCATCGGCAAGCGACGCCCCGTCGCGCAGGGCGACGCGCGCCTTCGCCAGCGCGTCCGCGTCGAGGGAGGGGGTGATGCCGATCGCCAGCCCGGCTTCCTCGATCGTCTCGCGGATCGCGGCAAGCCGCGCCGCGCCGTCCTCGGGCAGATCGAGCAGGTCGGCAAAGGCGATGTCGGCGGCATCGACGCGTCCGCCCGGGAACACCATCGCGCCGGGCGCGAACGCCATCACGCCCGCGCGCTCGACCATCAGGATATCGGGATCCGCATCGATCACGTCGCGCATCACGATCAGCGTCGCGGCGGGTATCGCGTCAGGAAGCGTGGAGGACATGGTCACCGGCGGCGGGTGGTGGAGCTGAGGGGAATCGAACCCCTGACCTCTGCAGTGCGATTGCAGCGCTCTCCCATCTGAGCTACAGCCCCGCCAGCCGAACCCCGGCACTGGCCGGGAGCGACGCCCTTAAACGCGATCCGGCAGCGACGCAACAGCCCTTCGCAACCCAGAAGCAAAAATCGATCGTCGGCAGGGCGGTGTCGGCGTGCGGCGAAAACTCCGTTGGTCAGGCGTAACGACAGGAACGTTTGGCCCGGACCCGCTTTCCTCCCGAACTGGCGCGACGCCGCACAAGCGGTGCGCGACCCGTGTCGAACGCAGGAGATCTATCATGGGCTACGAACGCTATCCGCGCGGGACCGACCCGAAGGGTGACTATTACGGTCGCAGCGAAACTCAGGATTATGGCCGCGATTACGGCTCGGGCCGCTACGGCAGCTATTCCAGCGCGCGCGATTACCAGTCCGCCGGCGCACTCGACCGCGACGACGATCGCAGCGGGCGTGATCCTTATGGCCAGCGCAGCGGCTACGGACGTGGCGACGAGGGCCAGCGCGGCAGCTATGGTCGCGACGACGGCCAGCGTTCCTATGGCCAGGGTTCGTACGGCCAGCGCGAGGGCTATGGCCGCCAGCAGGGCGGGTTCGGCGGCTATGGCCGCGACGACGACGATCGTGGTGTGCGCGGTCAGCGCGGCGACTATCGCGATCGGTACGCCGATCGTTCGGGCGGCGGCTATGGCCAGCGCTACGGCCAGTCGTCGAGCTATGGTCAGGGCAGCGACTATCACGGCAGCTACGGGTCCGATGGGCACCGCTTCAACGACGTCGGATCGCATCGCCACGATGACGACGACAATTATCGCGACCGCTCGATGGGGCGCCACCGCGATCGCGGCATGAACTATGGCCGTCAGCCGCAGGGCTATGACTATGAGGATCGCGGCTTCTTCGCCCGCGCCGGCGACGAAGTGCGTAGCTGGTTCGGCGACGAGGATGCCGAGCGTCGTCGCGAGGCCGACAACCGCTACGACGAGCGCTACTACCAGCAGCAGGGCCGGCATGATCGCGATGGCGATTATCACCACTGGCGCTCCGGCCAGATCGCGGCGCTCGATCGCGACTATGACGAATATCGCCAGGAAAACCGCTCGCGGTTCGAGAATGAATTCTCGACCTTCCGCACCGAGCGGCAGACGCAGCGTGCGTCGCTGGACAAGGTGCAGGAGCATTTCGAGGTCGTCGGATCGGACGGCAGCCATGTCGGCACCGTCGACAAGGTCCGCGGCGATCGCATCATCCTGACCAAGAACGATGCGGACGCCGGCGGGCAGCATCACTCGATCCCGTCACGCTGGATCCGCTCGGTCGAGGACAAGAAGGTGACGCTGTCCAAGTCGGCGGACGAGGCCAAGCAGCACTGGCGCAACGAGGAGCAGAACCAGGCGATGTTCGGGTACGGCGATCGTGACCGGCAGCGCACGCAGGGCATGAGCGGTACGACCGGTTCGAGCTACGCCACCTCGGCATCGACGACCGGCACCGGCACCGGCACGAGCGCGTCGGCCACCACGGGTTCGGCGACCGGTGCGACGTCCGACCAGAAGGACACCAACCTGAACAGCAGCTTCTCCGGCACCTATTGAGCCGAGCGAGCGGTCGCGGCCGATCGGTCGCGACGCTGAACGGAAGGAGCCCCGGGCCGCACGGTCCGGGGCTTTTTCGTGCGCGGCGACGATGGTGGCATTTCGTCGCGAAAGGCCCCACATCGTATCGGCATGATGTATCCCCGTCGCACGCAATCGCAGATCGTCCGCGTCATCGACCTCGAAACCACCGGATCGGCCCCCCCGGCACATGCCGTGTGCGAGGTCGGCTGGCAGGACGTGGCGCTGGGCGCGGACGGGCGCTGGGAATTGCACGGGGAGGGGGGCAATATCCTGGTCAACCCCGGTCGCCCGATGCCGGCGATCACGCAGGCGATCCACCACATTCGCGACGAGGATGTCGCCGAGGCGCCATGGTGGCACGACGTCGCACGGCAGGTGCTGGACCCCTATCCGCGCCGCATCGCGCTGGCCGCCCATCGTGCCGCGTTCGAGGAGCAATTCTGCACCCCGGCGCTGACCCATGGCGCGGACTGGATCTGCACCTGGAAATGCGCGCTGCGGCTCTGGCCGGATTCGCCCAGCTATTCCAATCAGGTGCTGCGTTACTGGCGCAAGCCCGCCGGGCTGGACCACGAACGCGGACTGCCGGCGCATCGTGCCTTCCCGGATGCCTATGTGACCGCGCATCATCTGCGCGACCAGTTGAACGAGGCGTCGGTGGGGCAGTTGATCGAATGGTCGCGCGAGCCGGGCCTGCTGCCGCGCGTTCGCTACGGCCCGGATCGCGGCAAGGAATGGCGCGAGATCGAGGAGGAAAGTCTGGTCAAGTTCCTGACCGATCGTGATCCCGACGTGCGCTTCACGGCGGAAACCGAGATGGCGCGGCGGCGTGGCGGCGGGCATGTCGGGCGGATGACCGCGCAGGAACTGCTGCTCTGACCCCCGTGCCGGGTCGCGGTGGAGCAATCGGCGAAATCTAGGTCAGTGTGGCGACAGGTTCGGCTGGCGCGAACCGATAGCAGGCGATAACGCAGGCGTAATGGCCGACCAGCCCGCCGCCGCCCCGACCAATCGCACGCTCGCGCGGCGCATGACCGCGCTGATGGCGCTGGGCTTCCTCGCGCTCGTTCTGGTCGGCTATGCGGCGCTCCGCGTGATGCAGCGCAACGAGGTGCATACGCGGCTGGTGGGGCACACCTATCAGGTCGAGAATGCGGTGCTCAACGTGCGCCGCCTGATCGAGGAGAGCGAGGCGGCACGGCGCGGGTATCTGCTGTTGCCGCGACGCACGATCTCGCTCGACAATTATCGGCAGGCGAACGGGATGCTGCCGACCGCCCTGACGCGGCTCGATCAACTGACGCGCGACAATCCCGCGCAGCGTCGCTTCAACCACGGCCTGCGCCTGCAGTTCGCCAGCCTGAGCGCGCGGCGCGATCGGTCGTTCGCACTTCTGGCACGCGGCGATCAGCGCGGGGCGCTGCTGGCGTTTTCGGACGATGCCGAAATTCGCGACATCGTGACCATCCGCAACGTGCTGGACCGGATGGCCGAGGTAGAGCGCCGTCTGCTCGATCGCCGGACGGCGGAGCTGCGTGCCAGCGAGCGGGCGTTCGTCGCGATCATCATCGCGGCCGGCATCGTGCTGGCGGTGGTGGCGGTGATCTCGCTGCTGACGATCATGTCCTATACCCGCGACCTGTCGCGTTCGGACGAGGCGTTGCGCGAGATGAACGCGGGGCTGGAGGGGATGGTCGCCACGCGGACCGAGGATCTGACCCGCGCCAATGAAGAGATCCAGCGTTTCGCCTATATCGTCAGCCACGATCTGCGCTCGCCGCTGGTGAACGTGATGGGCTTCACCGCCGAGCTGGAAGCGGCGGCGGGAGAGCTGCGCGCGCTGGTCGAGCGGGTCGACGCCGAGGCGCCCGCGGTGGCGACCGAGGCGGCGCGGCTGGCGGCGACCGAGGATCTGCCCGAGGCGATCGGCTTCATCCGAGCATCGACGCAGAAGATGGACCGGCTGATCAATGCAATCCTGCAATTGTCACGACAGGGCCGCCGGTCGCTGACGCCCGAAAAGATCGACATGCCGCAACTGATCCGGCAGATCGGCGACACGCTGTCGCATCGCCTGACGGAAACCGACACCGTGCTGACGGTGGAGGGGCCGTTGCCGGTGGTGGTGAGCGACCGGCTGGCGCTGGACCAGATTTTCTCCAACCTGATCGAGAATGCGGTGAAATATCTGCGCCCCGGCGTGCCCGGGCGGATCGCCGTCAGCGGCCGGCAGGCGCGCGACCGCGTGTTCTACATGGTCCGCGACAATGGCCGCGGGATCGATCCGCGCGATCACCAGCGCGTGTTCGACCTGTTCCGCCGTTCCGGGCAGCAGGATCGTCCGGGCGAGGGGATCGGGCTGGCCACGGTCCGCGCGCTCGTCTTCCGGCTGGGCGGGACCATCGACGTCGCATCGGAACTTGGGCAGGGGGCGACCTTCACCATCTCGCTGCCGCTCGCCATCGCCAGACAGGACATCAATCCATGAACGCGCCACAATCCGTGAACATCGTGATGATCGAGGATGACGAAGGTCATGCGCGATTGATCGAGAAGAACATCCGCCGCGCCGGGATCATGAACCCGATCCGTCATTTCACCGACGGCACCAGCGCGCTGGACTATATCTTCCACGACAGCAGCGGCCCGCAATTGAACGGCCCCGCGCTGGTGCTGCTCGACCTGAACCTGCCCGATATGAGCGGCACCGACATCCTGGCCAAGATCAAGACCAGCGACGGCCCGGTGAAGCGCACCCCCGTGGTGGTGCTGACCACCACCGACGACAGCCGCGAAATCCAGCGCTGCTACGATCTGGGCGCCAACGTCTACATCACCAAGCCGGTGAACTACGAGAGCTTTGCGCAGGCGATCCGTCAGCTCGGATTGTTCCTGTCGGTGATCCAGGTGCCCGACCTGGGCGACGCGCACTGACGATGGAGCGGCCGCGCATCCTCTATATCGACGATGACGCGGGCATCCGGCGGCTGGTGACGCGCGCGCTGGAACGGCGCGGTTATAGCGTGACGGTCGCGGACGGCGGCGAGGCGGGGGTGGCCGCCGCGGTCGCCGGATCGTTCGACGTGGTGGCGGTCGACCATTATATGCCCGGCATCGACGGGCTGGAGACGATGGCGCGGCTGGCGGTGATGCCCGATGCGCCGCCGATGGTCTATGTCAGTGGATCCGAGGAGACGCAGATCGCGCTGGCCGCGCTGCGCGGTGGCGCGGCGGACTATATCGTGAAGACGGCCGCCGACGATTTCTTCGACCTGCTCGATGCGACGTTCCGCCAGGTGATCGAACGCAGCGAGCTGGCGCGCCAGAAGGCACGCGCCGAGGACGATCTGCGCGCCAGCAACGCGCGGCTGGAAGCCCTGCTGGCTGAGGTGAACCACCGCGTCGCCAACTCGCTGCAACTGGTATCCGCGATGGTGCGGATGCAGTCGAGCGCGCTGACCGACGAGGCGGCGCGCGCTGCGCTGGAGGATACGCAGGCGCGGATCAGCGCGATCGCGCAGGTCCACCGCCGGCTCTACACCGGTGACGACGTCGAGAGCGTCGACATGCTGGACTATCTGACGCAGTTGATCGACGAGCTGACGCAGACCTGGTCGACCGCGGATTGCCCGCGCGCGCTGGTGCTGACCGCCGATCCACTGCGATTGCCGACCGACCGTGCGGTGTCGCTGGGCGTGATCGTCACCGAGTTGGTCAGCAACGCGTGCAAATATGCCTATCCGGGGCGCGCGGGCGAGGTGCGGGTGCGGCTGTCGCGCGATGGCGACGCACGGTTCCGGCTGACGGTGGAGGACGACGGAATCGGGATCGGCGATGCCGCGCCCAAGGGCACCGGCGTCGGCACGCGCCTGATCCGCGCCATGGCGCAAAGCCTCGATTCGATCGTCGAATACGATCAGACGCATACCGGCACGCGCGCGATCGTCGCCGCGGCAATGGGGTAGCCAAGCCCTACCCGACAGAGCCGGTGGCGACGTGCCCGTCAATGCGGCGGACGTGGGGTCGAACCGTGGTCGTCATTGCGAGCGCAGCGAGGCAATCCAGGGCGTCGTGGTCCGGCTCTGGATTGCTTCGCTGCGCTCGCAATGACGAAAGGTGGGTTGTCGTGCTCGCCCCCTCACGGTCACTGCCTCGGCGTGACGATCAATCGAGGTTGGGGCGGAGCAGACGCGTGGCCCGCTCGCGATCGACGCCCAGTCGCTGGGCATAATCGGCAAGCTGGTCCTCGCCGATCCGCGCCACGCCGAAATATTCGGCCTGCGCGTGGCCGAAGTAGAAGCCGCTGACCGCCGCCGTCGGCAGCATCGCGAAGCTCTCGGTCAGTTCCAGCCCGACGTTCTTCTCCGCGTCCAGCATTTCGAACAGCCGCACCTTCAGCGAATGCTCCGGGCAGGCGGGATAGCCGGGCGCGGGGCGGATGCCGCGATATTGCTCGCGGATCAGCGCCTCGTTGGTCAGTTGCTCGTCCGGCGCATAGCCCCACAATTCTTGCCGGACATGCGCGTGGAGCGCCTCCGCGAACGCCTCGGCGAGGCGATCCGCCAGCGCCTTGAGCAGAATGTCGTTATAATCGTCGTTGTCGGCCTTGTAGCGCGCCAGATGCGCGTCGATGCCGTGGATGCCGACCGCGAAGCCGCCGATCCAGTCGCCCGCCGGATCGATGAAGTCGGCGAGGCACATGTTGGCGCGCCCCTCGCGCTTCGCGATCTGTTGCCGCAGGAACGGCAGCCGCGTGGAGTGCTCGTTGCGGCGGTCGAGATCGGGGAGGTTGAACCCCTCCGGCACGCTGCCGCCGTCGGGCGAGCGGCGGTCGACGGAGTGGCGGTCGTACACCCACACATCATCGTCGTGGCGGTGGCACGGCCATAGCCCGGCGACGCCGCGCGCGGTCAGCCACTTCTCGGCGACGATCCGGTCGAGCATCGCCTGCGCATCGGCATAGAGCGACGACGCGCTTTCGCCGACCACTTCGTCGGTCAGGATCGCGGGGAAGTTGCCCGCCAGCTCCCAGGCGCGGAAGAACGGCGTCCAGTCGATATACTGGCGCAGGTCGGCGAGATCCCAGTCGTCGAAGACGTGGACGCCGGGCTGCTTCACCGGCGGCGCCTTCAGCGTCATGTCGGCGGCGAAGCCACGCTTGCGTGCCTCGTCGAGCGGCAGGAGGTTGTTCTGCCCCTTGCCCTCGCGCGCGTCGCGCACGGCCTGGTAATCCTTGGCGACCCCGGCGACATAATCGTCGCGGATCGTATCGGAGACGAGCGTCGTGGCCACGCCGACCGCGCGGCTGGCGTCGAGGACGTGGACGACCGGGCCAGTGTAAGCGGGCGCGATGCGCAGCGCGGTGTGGACCTTGGAGGTGGTCGCGCCACCGATCAGCAACGGCATCTGCATCTGCGCGCGCTGCATTTCCTCGGCGACGGTCACCATCTCGTCGAGCGAGGGGGTGATGAGGCCCGACAGGCCGATCATGTCGGCGTCATTCTCGTTCGCCGCCTCCAGGATCCTCGACCACGGCACCATGACGCCTAGGTCGATCACCTCGAAGCCGTTGCACTGGAGCACGACGCCGACGATGTTTTTGCCGATATCGTGGACGTCGCCCTTCACGGTCGCCATCACGACCTTGCCCTTGCCCTTCGCGCCCGGCTCCTTCGCGGCCTCGATGAACGGCATGAGGTGCGCGACCGCCTTCTTCATCACGCGCGCGGACTTCACGACCTGCGGCAGGAACATCTTGCCCGAGCCGAACAGGTCGCCGACGACGTTCATGCCGTCCATCAACGGCCCCTCGATCACCTCGATCGGGCGCGCGAACATCTGGCGGCATTCCTCGGTATCCTCGACGACATGCGCGTCGATGCCCTTCACCAGCGCATATTCGAGCCGCTTCGTCACCTCCAGCGAGCGCCATTCGGCGGCCTGCTTCTCCGCCGCCGCATCGGTGCCGCGGAACTTCTCGGCCAGCGCGACCAGTCGGTCGCCCGCCTCCGGATCGCGGTTGAGGATGACGTCCTCGCACGCCTGACGCAGATCGGGCGCGATCTGGTCGTACACATCGAGCTGACCGGCGTTGACGATCGCCATGTCCATCCCCGCCGGGATGGCATAATAGAGGAACACCGAGTGCATCGCGCGGCGCACCGGCTCATTACCACGGAAGCTGAACGACAGGTTCGACAAGCCGCCCGAGATATGGACGTGCGGGCAGCGCGCCTTGATCTCGCGACACGCCTCGATGAAGTCGACGCCGTAATTGTTGTGTTCCTCGATCCCGGTCGCGACCGCGAACACATTGGGGTCAAAGATGATGTCCTCGGGCGGGAAGCCGATGCCGGTCAGCAGCTTGTAGGCGCGTTCGCAGATCTCGACCTTGCGCGCCTGGGTATCGGCCTGACCGACCTCGTCGAAGGCCATGACGACCACCGCCGCGCCATAGTTCATGCACTTGCGCGCGTGAGCGAGGAATTGCTCCTCGCCCTCCTTCATGCTGATCGAATTGACGATCGGCTTGCCCGATACGCACTTCAACCCCGCCTCGATCACGTCCCACTTGGACGAGTCGATCATGATCGGCACGCGCGCGATATCCGGCTCGGCGGCGATCAGCTTCAGGAAGGTCATCATGGCGTGGTGCGCGTCGAGCAGCCCCTCGTCCATGTTGACGTCGACCACCTGCGCGCCATTCTCCACCTGCTGACGCGCGACCTCGACCGCGCGGGTGTAGTCGCCGGCGAGGATCATCTTCTTGAACGCCGCCGAGCCGGTGACGTTCGTGCGCTCGCCGATGTTGACGAACTGGGTGGAGGTGCTGGTCATGGTCTTCTTCGTGTAGCCCTCTCCCCTCCGGGGAGAGGGTTGGGTGAGGGGTAGGTGTCTCACGGAGAGCAGCACTGCTTGGCGGCCCCTCTCCCAACCCTCTCCCCCGCAGGGGAGAGGGCTAAGGGTAGCTCACGCCGCCATCGTGAACGGCTCCAGCCCGGCGAGCCGCGTGCGCACCGCCGGCACCGCGACCTTGCGCGGCTCCAGCCCGCGCACGTGGTCGGCGATCGCCTTGATATGCGCCGGGGTCGAGCCGCAGCAGCCGCCGAGCACATTGACTTGCCCCGCGAACGCCCATTCGCCGACCAGCCCGGCGGTCGTGGCCGGCGCCTCGTCATAGGCGCCCAGTTCGTTGGGCAGGCCGGCGTTGGGATAGACCATGATGAGCGTGTCGCAGAGCTCGCTCAGCGTCTTGACGTGCGGGCGGAGCTGCTCCGCGCCGAACGAGCAGTTCAGCCCGATCGTCAGCGGCTTGGCATGGCGCACCGCGTGCCAGAACGCCTCCACGGTATGGCCCGACAGGTTCCGCCCCGACAGGTCGGTCAGCGTCATCGACAGCATGATCGGCAGGTCGCGACCCAGCGCCTCGCCCGCCTCGATCGCGGCCATGATCCCGGCCTTGGCATTCAGCGTGTCGAACACCGTCTCGATCAGCACGAAGTCCGCGCCGCCTTCGACCAAGGCATCGATCTGCTCGCGGTAGACGTCCTTCAGGTAATCGAAGTCGATCTCGCGATAGCCGGGATCATTAACGTCCGGGCTCAGCGATAGCGTCTTGTTGGTCGGGCCGATCGCGCCCGCGACGAAGCGCGGACGGCCATCCTTCGCCTGATATTCGTCGGCGATGCGGCGCGCGAGCTTCGCGCTCTCGACGTTGATCTCGCGCACCAGCCCTTCGGCGCCGTAATCGGCCTGGCTGATGCGGTTGGCGGAGAAGGTGTTGGTCTCGGCGATGTCGGCGCCGGCCTCGAAATAGGCGCGATGGATCGCCTCGGGCACCTCGGGCTTGGTCAGCGCGAGGATGTCGTTGTTGCCCTTCTGATCGTGGCCGAGCGTCAGCGGGCCGGCGTAATCGGCCTCCGACAGCTTCCAGTTCTGGATCTCGGTCCCGAAGGCGCCATCGGTGATGAGGATGCGCTTGGCCGCCTCGGCGTTGAAGATCGCCCGAATGCTCATGCCGCCGCCCTTTCGTGTGCCGGGTTCGTGCGCACGCCCAGCAGGTGACAGATCGCGAAGCTCAGCTCCGCCTTGTTCATCGTGTAGAAGTGGAGCTGCTTGACGCCGCCCGCGTACAGCTTGCGGCACAGTTCCGCCGCCACGGTCGCGGCGACCAGCTGGCGCGCGGCGGGGTGTGCGTCCAGCCCCTCGAACAGCCTGACCAGCCAGCCGGGCACGGCGGTGTTGCACATCGCCGCCATGCGCTGAACCCCCGCGAAGCTGCCGATCGGCATGATGCCGGGCACGATCTCCGCGGTGATGCCCGCCGCGGCGGCGGCGTCGCGATATCGGAAGAACGTCTCCGCCTCGAAGAAGAATTGCGTGATCGCGCGGTGGGCGCCGGCGTCCAGCTTGCGCTTCAGATTGTCGAGGTCGGCGGCGAGATCCGCCGAATTCGGGTGCATCTCCGGATAAGCGGCGACCGAAATCTCGAAGGGATGCAGGCGGCGCAGCCCCGCGACCAGCGCGGCGGCATTCTCGTAACCGCCAGGATGCGGCGTGTAGTCCGCCGCCCCCGCCGGCGGATCGCCGCGCAGTGCGACGATGTGGCGCACGCCCGCCGCCCAATATTCCTGCGCCACGGCGTCGATCTCTTCGCGCGTCGCCTCGACGCAGGTGAGGTGCGCGGCGGCGGGCACGTCGGTCTCGCGCGCGATCCGCGCCACGGTGGCATGGGTGCGGTCGCGCGTCGATCCGCCCGCACCGTACGTCACCGACAGGAAACGCGGGTTCAGCGGGCACAACGTCTCGATCGACTGCCAGAGGTTCTCCTCGGCCTTGTCGGTCTTGGGTGGAGAGAATTCGAAGCTGACCGCCACGTCGCCGCCGACATCGGCATAGAGCGGCGCCTCCAGCGCGCGTCGCGCCTCTTCGAGCTGATTGACCGAGAACGTCATGCCGCCTTCACCTCCCGCACCGGTGCGCCCTGTTTGCGCCCCAGCCACAATTTGACCGTCAGTTCGCCGCCCTCAAGCGTCTCGACCCGCTCCGTCGCCAGCCCCACGCCCGCGAACCAGCCCGCGATCTGCGCGTCCGCGAAGCCCAGCCGCGTATGCGCATCGCGCGCGCGCAATTCCTCGCGATCGTGGCTGGCGAAATCGGCGATCAGCAGCCGCCCGCCCGCGTCCAATACGCGCGCGGCCTCGGCGATCGCGGCGCCGGGCTGCTGCGCGAAGTGCAGGACGTGGTGGAGGATCGCGACGTCGCTGCCGCCATCGGCGACGGGCAGCGCATAGAGGTCGGCCTGGCGGAGTTCGGCATGGTCGCCGACCCGCGCGCGTGCCAGCCGCAACATTTCGCTGCTTTTGTCGATGCCCAGCACGTGGCTGGCGGACGGGGCGAACAACTCGATCATCCGCCCGGTGCCGGTTCCGATGTCGATCAGCCGGCCCAGCGCGCGGTGGCCCAGCATCGCGCGCATCGCCGCCTCGACCTGTTCCTCCGCGACATGCAGCGATCGGATCGCGTCCCACTCGTCGGCATGCGCCTCGAACCAGGCCGCCGCCGCCGCCGCCCGGTCGGCACGCACCGCCGCCAGCCGCGCGACATCGGCCTCCACATCCTCTGCGACGCCGTAAGCATCGAGCGCGGCCATCACCGGGGCGACCCGCGCGCGCTCGCCCAGCGCCACGAACACCCAGCTACCTTCCTTGCGACGCTCCGCCAGTCCGGCGTCGCACAGAATCTTGACGTGGCGCGACACGCGCGGCTGGCTTTGCCCCAGCACTTGCGCCAGTTCGCCGACGGACAATTCCATCGTGCCGAGCAGCGCCACGATCCGCAGCCGCGACGCGTCGGCGAGCGCGCGGAAAATGTCGAGGGCCAGCTTCATGGCGATCACATATAAAGATATCTTTATATGGGTCAACGGAAGACCGTCATGGACCTTTTTGCCGCCATCTTTCGTTCGCGTTGCCGCTGCGGGGATATTGCCCGCGTAACGAACAGGGAGAAACCCAATGAAGCGTCTTTTCACCTCGGGCCTGATCGCCGCGACCGCGCTGGGCCTGGCGGCGTGCAGCGAGCGCGCGCAGAACGAGACCGCCGAGGCGGGCAACGCGATCGCCGCCGACACCGCCGCCACCACGTCCAACGCGGTCAATGACGTCGACGCCGCGACCGATCGCGCGCTGAACAAGGCCGAGAACAGCCTGGATCGTGCGGGCGACGCGCTGAAGAACAGCGGCGATCGCGCCGCCGACGCGACCGGCAACGCGATGGTGCGCGCCGGCGAGGACCTGCGCGACCGCAAGTAACGTGAACACGGCCGTCGCCAGCGTGGCGACGGCCTTTTCCAGCGTCGACGGGGAATAGCCATGACCGACCTTCGGCGCCTGGGCGCCTCCGATCTGCGGATCACGCCGCTGGTGCTGGGCGGCAACGTCTTCGGCTGGACGGCGGATCGCGAGGCGTCGTTCGCGGTGCTCGACGCGTTCGTTGCCGGCGGCGGCACGATGATCGATACCGCGGACGTCTACTCCGCATGGGTCGACGGGCATCGCGGCGGCGAATCGGAGACGATGATTGGTGAGTGGCTGAAGCGCAGCGGCCATCGCGACCGCGTGCTGATCGCCACCAAGGTGGGCATGTTGCCCGGAGAGGGCGGCGAGAAGCTGGCGCCCGCGCGGATCGCCGCGGCGTGTGAGGCGTCGCTGAAGCGGCTCGGCACCGATCGCATCGACCTGTACTTCGCGCATCAGGATGACGAGGCGACCGCGCAGGACGCGGTGGCAGAGGCGTTCGCGCGGCTGGTGCGCGAGGGAAAGGTGCGCGTGCTGGGCGCCTCGAACTTCCACGCCGCACGGCTGAAGTCCGCGATCGAGACGGCGCGCGCGGCGGGCCTGCCGCATTATCAGGTGCTGCAGCCCGAATATAATCTGGTCAGCCGCCACAAGTTCGAGGGCGAGCTGCAGGATTATTGCGTGACCGAGAATATCGGCGTCATTCCCTATTACGGGCTGGCGTCCGGCTTCCTGACCGGCAAGTATCGCAGCCGCGACGATTTGTCGCAGAGCGTGCGCGGTGCGGGCATGGGCAAGTTGCTGGACGGCAAGGGACGGGCGGTTCTGGAGGCGATGGATGAGGTGGCGGCGGACACCGGGGCGACGCTGGCGCAGCTCGCGCTCGCCTGGTTGATGGCACAACCAGGCGTCACGGCGCCGATCGCCAGTGCGACGTCGGCCCGGCAGGTCGAGGATCTGCTGGGTGCCATCAATGTGGACCTGAGCGATGCGCAACGCGAGCGACTGACGCTTGCCGGTGCGTGACCCGCGCCGACGCGGCTGGATGTTGCGGCTGGCGGTGCTGCTGTGCGCCGTCATGGCGGTGCCCGCGCAGGCCGCCGTTACGATCACCTTCTGGAGCCGCGACTTCGGCAACACCTTTCCGCATGCCTTCTTCATGCTGCGCGGTACGCCCGATGCGGGCGGTGCGCCGGTCGACGCGGCCTATGGCTTCACCGCGAAATCGCTGACGCCCGCGATCCTGTTCGGCAATGTCGCCGGACGGGTGGAGCGCCCCCGGCCATTTTACATCAACGGCAGCCACGTCCGTTTCGCGCGCACGCTGACCGATGCGCAATATGCGGCGATCCTGTCGCTGGTGCGTGAATGGCATGAGGATACCGGCGACGCGACCTACAATCTGAACAGGCGCAATTGCGTCACCTTCGTGCGCGAGGCGGCGCGACGGTCCGGATTGACGATCGTCGATTTCCCCAAGTTGATGAAGAAGCCGTCGGGCTATCTGCGCGCCGTGGTCGCCGCCCAGCCACAGGCGGTGACGGTGATCGAGAAGACGGGGAAGGAATATCTGCCCACGCTGCCGCCGCTGGTCGGCACGGTGCCGATCGACGCGCCGGTGGCGACACCGGCGGACCTGCCGGGCAAGCGCAAGTAGCTAACGCGCGGGCACGAGTTCCAGCACGTCGAGCGTCGATTCGAACGCCGGATAGGGCATGACCAGCCGCCAGCGGCGCGGCTCCACCCGCTCGACCCAACCCGCGACGTCGCGCGTGTTGTCGACGCCGTAGGCGTAGGCGCGCGCCTCATCGCCGAGCATCAACGTGCCCAGAAAGGCGGCGCGGGTCTGCTCCGCCTTGAACACCACTCCAGCCTGTCGCTGCGATCCCGTCAGCTTGACGAATTGCCTCGTGCCGCCCGCACCCGCGGCGATGCGGCAATCGAACCAGTCATAGGCGGTGAAGCCCCCGCCGACACCGCCCTTGCTGCCCAGCTTGAACATGCGGCAGCGGTAGGTGCCGGGTGGCGGGACCGGATCCGGCAGCGCGGCGTCGATCGCGAGCAACGCCCCCTGCGCCGCGACCTGCGATGGCGCCACCCGTCGCGCGGCGGACAGCCCGTCCACCCATGCATCCCGCCAGCGCCGCAGCCGATTTCGATCGGGCAGAGTGGCCTGACGCCGCCAATCGTCTCCCTCATCGGCGGTGGACGTGGCCGAACCCGGCGCGGGGGCGGGGGGCAGGCTGGTGGGCGGTGCGGCCTCGCGCGCACCGCACCCACCCAGACACAGCAGCAAGGCGCCCGCCGCGCGCCTCACGCCGCGGTCCAGCCGCCGTCGACCGACAGGTTCGCGCCCGTGATCGCCTTGGCCTCGTCACGGCACAGGAACAGCGCCAGCGCGGCGACCTGTTTGGGGGTGACGAACTCCTTGGTGGGCTGCGCGGCGAGCAGGACGTCGTTGATCACCTGCTCGCGCGTCAGCCCGCGCGCTTTCATCGTATCGGGGATCTGCTGTTCGACCAGCGGGGTCCAGACATAGCCGGGCGAAATGCAGTTGACGGTCACCCCATCCGGCGCGGTTTCCAGCGCCACCGTCTTGGTCAGGCCGACCAGCCCGTGCTTGGCCGCGACATAGGCGGCCTTGTTGGGGCTGGCGACCAGGCTGTGCGCCGAGGCGGTGGAGACGATCCGCCCCCAACCGCGCGCGCGCATGTGTGGCACCGCCGCGCGCATCATATGGAACGCGCTCGACAGGTTGATCGCCAGGATCGCGTCCCACTTATCGACCGGGAAATCCTCGATCCCGCAGACATATTGGATGCCGGCATTGTTCACCACGATGTCCGGACCGCCCCATGTGTCGTGCGCGCGCGCGACCATCGCCGCGATCGCCTCGGGATCGGTCATGTCGGCGGCATCGTGCAACGCGTCGCCATCGCCCAGCGCGGCGACGGCGGCGCGCGCTTCCTCGATCGCATCCGGCGCGCCCAGCCCGTTGAGCATCACGTGCGCGCCCTCGGCGGCGAGCGCCTTGGCCACCGCCAGCCCGATCCCCGACGTCGAGCCGGTGACGATCGCGCTCTTGCCCTTTAGGAACATTGCCGGCCCTTTCCGAATGAGGTGAACGTAACCTCAATCGGCGAGCGCGACGACGGTTGCAACCCGGACGCCATCGCGCGCATTCATGCCGGAACGGCAACGATCGGCCTGTTGCGGGGAGGCATGCATGCGGCTCGACGATTATGACAATGATATCAACGTCGGAGAGGCGCGCGGGGGCGGCGGCTTGGGCGGCGGGGGCGGTGGAGGCGGCTTCCTGCTCGGCCTGTTGCCGCTGATCGGCAGCCGCTTCGGATGCGGCGGGATCGTCGTCGTCCTGCTACTGTTCGCGGTGTTCGGCGGCCTCGGCAATCTCGGCAGCATGATCGGTGGCGGCACCGGCACCGGCACCGGCACCGGCAGCGCGCCGCAGGTCGGCACGCCATCGCGGGAGACGGTGCAGCAGGTCTGCGACGTCTCGACCGCGCGACGCGACACCTGCCGCGCGTTCAGCAATGCGCAGAATACGTGGGAAAAGATCTTCGCCCGCGAGAATCAGCGGTTCAGCCCGCCCAAGCTGCAATTCTTCAACGGCAGCGGCATGTCGGGCTGTGGCGCCGCGATGTCGGCCATGGGGCCGTTCTACTGCCCGACCGATAACGGCATCTATCTGGATACCAGCTTCTTCGACGAGCTGGCCAACAAGTACAAGGCGGGCGGCGATTTCGCGCAATATTACGTGATCGCGCACGAATTCGGCCACCACATCCAGAACTTGCTCGGCACGTCGGCGGAAGTGCAGCAGGCGCAGCGCCGGGCGAGCGAGGCGGAAGGCAATGCCTTGTCGGTGCGGCTCGAACTGCAGGCGGATTGCTATGCCGGGGTATGGGCGGCGATGAACCGCGACCGGCTGGATCCGGGCGATGTCGAGGAAGGGATGCGCGCGGCGCAGGCGATCGGCGACGATACGCTCCAGCGCGAGGCGCAGGGCCGCGTCGTGCCCGACAGCTTCACGCACGGCACGTCGGCACAGCGCCAGGCCTGGCTGCGGCGCGGGATCGAGAGCAACGGCAACCCGGGGGTGTGCGACACCTTCTCGGGCACGATCTGAGGGTAGGGGCGGGCAGAGGAATTGCCCGCCCCACCGTCGTCATCGCGTCGCTACGCTCGCGACAACGAACATAGGGGCTGCCGTTTGCGGGCCGCCCCCACAGCGATCAGCGGCGGAACGGATCCTCGAACGCCGGGCGCGTCGGCGTGTCGCCGTCCGTGGCATTCTCGGCATCGCGTGCCGCCTGCTCGCGCTGGGCGCGCAGCGACGCGATCAGCGCCTCGCGGTCGCCGTCGAGGCGGGTGTCGGTCGGCGCCTGTTCGATGCCCGCCGCCTTGGCGGCCTTGTTGACCGCCGCGTCCAACTCGCGCTGCGTGGTGAGGCCGAGCGTTACGGGATCTTTCGGCGTGATGTTGCCGATGTTCCAGTGGCTGCGATCGCGGATCGCCGCGATCGTGGTGCGGGTGGTGCCGATCAGGTTGCTGATCGCGCCGTCCGAAATCTCCGGATGATTGCGGATGATCCAGGCGATGCCGTCGGGCTTGTCCTGCCGCTTGCTGACCGGCGTGTAGCGTGGACCCTTGGTGCGGCGCACCTGCTCCGGCCCCTTGGTCATCGTCATGCGATAATTGGGGTTGGCCTGTGCCTTGTCGATCTCGTCCTGCGTCAGTTCGTGCGCGCGAACGGGATCGCGCCCGGTCAGCTTGGTCGCGGCGGTATCGTCCGCGATCGCCTGCACCTCCAGGATGTGCAGCCCGCAGAAATCGGCGATCTGCTCGAAGGACAGCGCGGTATTGTCGACGAGCCACGAGGCGGTCGCGTGGGGCATGAGCGGCTGGGCCATGCGGACAGTCTCCATAAATGCAAAGGGCCGCCCCTTCCCGGAGCGGCCGCCTGTTGCGATCGGACTTAGTGCGTGGCGCGCGTCAGGGCAAGCGCGCTCACGCCGCGCGTGACATCACCCCGCCGAACGGCTCCAGCGCGTCGAGGAATTGCGCCGCGCTCGCAGGCCAGGTGAACCGCGCGCCAGCGGCGGCGCACGCACCGCGATCGAGCGTCAGCGCGCGCGCGATCGCGATGCGCAGGTCGTCGTGCATCGCGCCGGTGTCGGGCGTCAGGACGTCGACCGGGCCGGCGACCGGATAGGCCGCGACCGGCGTGCCGCACGCCAGCGCCTCGATCATCACCAGCCCGAACGTATCGGTACGGCTGGGGAAGACCAGGGCATCGGCGGTGCGATAGGCGGCGGCCAGCGCCTCCCCGAACAGCGCGCCCAGGAAGATCGCGTCCGGGTATTGTCGGGCAAGCGCCGCGCGCGCCGGCCCGTCGCCCACCACCACCTTCGTGCCGGGCACGTCGCTCGCCAGGAACGCGGCGATGTTCTTTTCCACCGCCACGCGACCGACATGGAGCAGCACCGGCCCCTCCAGGGCGGCCATCGTCGCGTTGCGCGCGCCATCGGGGCGGAAGATCGGCGCGACGCCGCGGCCCCAGCGGCGCACGCGCGACAACCCGTGCGCGTTCAGCGCGCGCTCGATCGTCGGGGTGGAGGCGAGCACCGCGGCGGCGGGCGCGTGGAACCAGCGGACGTAGCGCCAGATCCACGCCGGATCGGCGCCGGTGCGCGCCGCGACGTAATCGGGGAATTGGGTATGATAGGCGGTGGTAAACGGCAGCGCGCGCGTCAGGCACCACCGCCGCGCGGCGATCCCTAGCGGTCCCTCGGTGGCGATATGCACCGCCTGCGCATCGAAGGCGGTGATGCGCCGCCCGATCGTGGCGGGGGTCATCAGAGCCAGCCGGATCTCGGGATAGGTGGGGCAGGGGAGCGACGGCGCGTTGGCGGGGGAGACGACCAGCACCTCGTGCCCGCCGCCGCGCAATTCGGCGATGACGTTTTCCAGCGTGCGGACGACGCCGTTGACCTGCGGCGCCCAGGCGTCGGTGACGATCGCGATCCGCATGTGGGTCAGGCCGCCAGCGCGGCGACCGGCGCGGGCTGGCGGCGCGCCAGTTCGTCGCCCCAGTGGAGGATTTCCATCCTGCCGTCGAAATGCTCGACCAGCGCGGTGCAGCCCTCCACCCAGTCGCCGTCGTTGTAATAAGCGATGCCGGCGATCTCGCGCATCTCGGCGGTGTGGATATGGCCGCACACGACGCCGTCGACCCCGCGGCTGCCCGCCGCCTCCGCCACGATCTCCTCGAAGCGCGAGATGAAGGCGACCGCGTTCTTCACCTTGGCCTTGGCATGCTTGCTGAGCGACCAATAAGGCATGCCGAACTTGCGGCGCACCGCGCTGACCGCGCGGTTCAGCGTCATCAGCGCGGTATAGGCGGCGTCGCCGACATGCGCGAGCCAGCGGTGCGACAGCGTGATCGCGTCGAATTCGTCGCCGTGCAGCACCAGCAGGCGGCGACCGTCGGCGGTTTCGTGCACCGCCTTGCGCCGGATCTTGATCCCGCCGAAATCCAGCCCCGCGAACTGCCGGAACATCTCGTCATGATTGCCCGGGATGTAGATCATCCGCGTGCCGCGCCGGGCGCGCTTCATCAGCCGCCAGATCACGTCATTGTGCGCGGCGGGCCAGTAGAACCGCTTTTTGAGCTGCCAGCCATCGACGATATCGCCCACCAGATACATGGTGTCGCTGTCGACATGGTCGAGGAAGTCGATCAGCATGTCGGCGTTGCAGCCGCGCGTGCCCAGATGGATATCGCTGATCCAGATCGTGCGATAGCTGCGCCGCTCGCCGACCGGTTCCTCGGGGCGAGCGGGGCGCGACTGCGCGAAATCGAACAGGTCGGTGACGTCGGCGACGTGCCCCGTGACGGGCGCGAGCGGATCGGCGATCGGCGGCATGGCGGCTCTCCCTCGCCGCCTGTTATGCCGCCGTCATGTGACGCCCGCGTCTCTACGCGGTGACGAGCCGATGGCCGATCGGTGACGGTTCCGCGTCAGTGCGCGATGCGCAGCACCGCATCGGCGGCGACGCCCACCATGGCCCAACTCGCCACGATCAGGCCCCCCAGCACGGCGAAGCGGCGACGTGGCGAAAAATTATACCCCGCGATCATCTTCAGGATCCTCACCCTCTGTTCTTGTGACGAACAAATGACATGATTCACGCCCCGCGAAAAGCACGGATCGCTGTCCTTCATCGATCGATTTTTCGATGAGTGAAATCGTTTGTTCGCGTCCTGCCCGACCGGTCGTGTTGCCACGTGCCGGCGCCTTGCCTAGTCAGGGTCATGACCGACGTGATCACTGCGCCACCGCCCGCCGTTTCCACCCCCGCCGCCGGGGCCCAGCGGCTTGCCGCCCGCATGGCGCGCGGCGCCGCCTTTCTGGGCAGCGAGGTCGCGATCATGGCGGGTGCCATGTCGTGGGTGTCGGAACGCCACCTGGTGTCGGCGATGTCGAATGCCGGCGGCTTCGGCGTGATCGCGTGCGGCGCGATGACGCCCGCGCTGCTGGATGCGGAGATCACCGCGACGCAGGCGATGACCGGCAAGCCGTTCGGCGTGAACCTGATCACCATGCACCCCGATCTGACCGCGCTGATCGAGGTCTGCGCGCGCCACCGCGTCGGGCATGTCGTGCTGGCGGGCGGGCTGCCGCCCAAGGGCGCGCTGGAGGCGATCAAGGCGTCGGGGGCGAAGGCGATCTGCTTCGCGCCGACGTTGGCGCTGGGCAAGAAGCTGGTCCGGTCCGGTGTCGACGCGCTGGTGATCGAGGGGATGGAGGCCGGCGGCCACATCGGCCCGGTATCGACGAGCGTGCTGGCGCAGGAAATGCTGCCCGAACTCGCCGAGGCGGTGCCGGTGTTCGTCGCGGGCGGGATCGGCCGCGGCGAGGCGATCGCGGGTTATCTCGATATGGGCGCGGGGGGGGTCCAGCTCGGCACCCGCTTCGTGTGCGCCAGCGAGAGCATCGCGCACGCCAATTTCAAGAAGGCGTTCATTCGCGCGTCGGCACGCGACGCGGTGGCCAGCGTCCAGCTCGATCCGCGCCTGCCGGTGATCCCGGTCCGCGCGTTGAAGAATGCTGGGGGTGAGCTGTTCACCGCCCGCCAGCGCGAAGTGGCGCAGATGCTGGACGAGGGTAGCGTCGCGATGGCCGAGGCGCAGTTGCAGATCGAGCATTATTGGGCCGGGGCGCTGCGTCGCGCGGTGATCGACGGCGACGTCGAACACGGCAGCGTGATGGCCGGCCAATCGGTCGGCATGGTGACCAGGGAAGAGCCGATCGCGGACATCATCGCGACGCTGATGGAAGAGGCGGCGGACGCCTTCGACAAGCGCGCGGCCTGAGCGGGATCGCACGGGCACTCGATCTGGCCGGCGACTCGCCTCGCCGCGTCTGACGCACGGCATGGCGGCTGGACTCTTTCGCGGCCCGGCCTGGAATGGGATCGCCAGCGGGTCGCGTTCGAAAAGGGGTTTCACGATGCGCCTGCGCCTGTCCGCCGCCGTTGCGGCGTCGCTTCTCGCGGCGGCGTGTTCGCGCACCCCGCCGCCGGCCGCGACGCCCGCCCCGGCCCCCGAGCCGGTGGTGGCGATGATCCCCGCGCCGATGCCCAAGGGCGCGACGCCGGGGATGCGCATCCCGGCGCGGTTGCCCGACGGACGCTGGGCCACGCCGAACGTCGGATTGTCGGCGGCGGGGATGACGTGGCACCTGCGCGCCGCGCTGAACGTGGCGGTGCTGGCATGCCACGGGCCGCAACAGGCGGCGATGGTGGACGCGTACAACACGCTGCTCAACACCCGCAAAGCCGAACTGGCGAACGCGCAGACCGCCTTGCAGCAGGAATATCGCGCGACGCGTGGCAAGGAATGGGAGGATGCGTTCGACGACCAGATGACGCGCCTCTACAATTTCTTCGCGCAGGATTTCGCGCATGCCGCCTTCTGCGCGGCAGCCGAGGACGCGCTCACCACGATCGCCACCGTCCCGCCCTCGGGCCTGTCGAGCTATGCGGCGCAGCGGCTGCCGGTGCTGGAGGCGCCGTTCACCGACTTCTTCGCCGCCTATGACCGCTGGCGGACCGGCACGCTGGTCCGCGCGCCGCAGGCACCGACCGCAGTCGCCGCATCGGGGCTTGCCGCTACGGGATGATCGTTGCGCGCATGCATCGAAAAGCCGCGCGCCGGGTTTGTGCGGCATGAACGACCTTCCACCACCGCCGCCGGATATGCTGCGCGGCGCCAGCCTGTTTCTCGATTTCGACGGCACGCTGGCCGAGATCGCCGAGACGCCGGGCGGCGTGGTCGTCACGCCCGACGTCGCGCCGCTGCTGATGCGGCTGCGAGAGGCGCTGCCCGGCGGCGTGGCGATCGTGAGCGGGCGACCGGTGGGCGAGGTACGCGATCTGGTCGCCCCCGCCGTTCTGGCGATTGCGGGAAGCCATGGTCTTGAGATCGCGAATGTCGATGGTCAGGTCACCGCGCCCGCCCGCCCACCGGCGCTCGACACCGCGCTGGACGCCGCGCGCGCCTTTGCGGTCGAGCGCCCCGGGGTGCTGGTGGAGGACAAGCCGTTCGGGATCGGACTGCATTATCGCGGCGCGCCGGATGCGGGCGCGGCGGTGTCGCGGCTCGCGGAAACCCTCGCGGCGACGCACGATCTGCATGTGCAGACCGGCAAGATGGTGGTGGAACTTCGCCTCGCCGGGCGCGACAAGGGCGCGGCGGTCACCTGGTTGATGCGGGAACCGTTGCGGCAGCGCACGGTTCCGGTGTTCGTGGGGGACGACGTGACCGACGAGGCGGGCTTCGCCGCGGCGACCACGGCGGGCGGCATGGGCGTGCTGGTTGGTCCGATGCGGGAAACCGCCGCCACCCACCGGGTCGATGGCGTGGCCGATGTGCTCGCCTGGTTGGATGCCGCGTGCAGGGAGATGACATGACGACGCTGGATCTGTGGCCGATCGGCAATTGCCAGGTAAGTGCGCTGGTCGATCGCGCGGGCCGTTTCGTCTGGGGCTGCGTGCCGCGTGTCGACGGCGATCCGCTGTTCTCCGCGCTGCTGGGCGGCGAGGAACCCGAAACCGGCTATTGGGGGATCACGCTGGAAGACGGCGTGTCGGTGACGCAGGAATATATCCGCAACACCCCGATCCTGGTGACCACGCATCGCGATTCGCACGGCGGCGCGATCGAGGTGATCGATTTCTGCCCTCGTTTCCAGCGGGAGGGGCGGACGTATCGCCCGGTCGCCTTCGCGCGGATCGTGCGCCCGATCGCGGGCAGCCCGCGTGTGCGCATGCAATTGCGCCCGACCTGCGGCTGGGGCGGTGGGTGCAGGGAGCAGATCGGCGGGTCGAACCATCTGCGGCTGCTGCTTGACACGCTGGCGCTGCGCCTGACGACCACGGCGCCGATCGCGATGGTGCAGGGCGAACATGCGTTCCGCGTCGAGCGCCCGCTGCATTTCTTCCTCGGCCCGGACGAGAGCTTCCAGGGCGATCTCGCCAGCACCGTCGACCTGATGCTGTATCGCACCACGCAGGAATGGCAGGGCTGGGTACGCGGCCTGGCGGTGCCGCTGGAATGGCAGGAGGTGGTGATCCGCTGCGCGATCACGCTGAAGCTGTGCCAGCATGAGGAAACCGGCGCGATCGTCGCCGCGCTGACCACCTCGGTCCCCGAACATGCCGGATCGCAACGCAACTGGGACTATCGCTTCTGCTGGATCCGCGACGCTTATTACACGGTGCAGGCGCTCAACCGGCTCGGCGCGCTCGACGTGCTGGAGGGATATCTCGGCTACCTGCGCAACATCGTCGACGGCGCGCGCGGCGGGCATATCCAGCCGCTGTACGGCGTGCTGGGCGAGGCACAACTGCCCGAGCGGATCGAGGAGGCGCTGCCCGGCTATCGCGGGATGGGGCCGGTGCGCGTCGGCAACCAGGCCGCGGAGCAGATCCAGCACGACGCTTATGGCCAGATCGTGCTGTGTTCGGTCCACGCCTTCTTCGACCAGCGGCTGTTCCGGCCCGGCGGCGTCGAGGATTTCGAGGCGTTGGAGCGGGTGGGCGAGCGCGCCTGGGCCTATTACGACCAGCCTGATGCCGGGTTGTGGGAATTGCGCACGCGCCAGAGCGTCCACACCTATTCCAGCGCGATGTGCTGGGCGGCATGCGATCGGCTGGCCAATGCCGCCGAGCGGTTGAAGCTGCCTGAGCGCCAGCAATTGTGGGCGGAGCGCGCGCAGGTGATCCGCGACCGGATCGAGAGTGCGGCGTGGCGCGAGGAGACGCGGCGCATGTCGGCCACCTTCGCGGGCGACGATCTGGACGCCAGCGTCCTGCAATTGCTCGACCTGCGGTTCCTGGAGGCCGACGATCCGCGCTTCCTCGACACGCTGGTGGCGATCGAGAAGGGGCTGCGGCGTGGCTCCACGATGCTGCGCTACGACACGGAGGACGATTTCGGGCTGCCCGAAACCGCGTTCAACGTGTGCACGTTCTGGCTGATCGAGGCATTGTTCCTCACCGGACGCAGCGATGAGGCGCGCGCCTTGTTCGAGGAGATGTTGTCGCGCTGCACCGCCGCCGGATTACTGTCGGAGGACATCGATCCGCAAAGCGGTGAATTGTGGGGAAATTATCCGCAGACCTATTCGTTGGTCGGCATGATCAACTGTGCCGCCATGCTCAGCAAACCCTGGAGTAGTATCCGTTGAACCGCCTGATCGTCATCTCGAACCGCGTCACCGCGCCGAAAGGCTCCACGGCGGGCGCGCAGGGCGGGCTGGCGGTGGCACTCGCAGCCGCGCTGCGCGATCGCGGTGGCATGTGGTTCGGCTGGTCGGGTGAGCAGACCGAGCAGTTCAACGGCCATATCAACTTCCAGCGCAATCACGGCGTCACCACCGCCACGGTCGATCTGGAGGAGCAGGACGTCCAGGAATATTACGACGGCTACGCCAACCGCACCCTCTGGCCGCTGTTCCACTATCGCATCGATCTCGCGGAATATGAGCGCGACTTCGCCGGGGGGTACAAGCGCACCAACCAGCGGTTCGCCGACACCGTCCGTCCGCTGATCGAGCCGGACGATGTGATCTGGATCCAGGATTACCACATGTTCCCGCTGGGCGCAGAGTTGCGCGCACGTGGATGTGCCAACCGGATCGGTTTCTTCCTCCACATCCCGTGGCCGCCGCGTCGATTGCTGGGCACGCTCCCCAACGCGCAGGCGCTGGTCGAATCGCTGTTCGCGTACGACCTGATCGGGTTCCACACCGAGGAGTGGCTGGAATCGTTCTGCGATTTCGCGCGGCATGACATGGGCGCGACGATCGAGGGCAATATCGCGCATTTCGGCGACCGGCAGGTCGAACTGATCGCCTGCCCGATCGGCATCGACGCCGGCGAGTTCGCGGAAATGTCGAAGAGCGTGCCCGCCCGGCTTGCCTATCGCCGGATGCGCGACAGCGCCGATGGCCGTGACATGATCGTCGGCGTCGACCGGCTCGATTATTCCAAGGGGCTGGAGGAGCGTTTCCTTGGCTACGAACGCTTCCTGATCGAGCATCCGGAGGAGCGCAAGGAGGTATTCCTGCTCCAGGTCGCGCCGCCCAGCCGGGTGTCGGTCGAAAGCTATCAGCGCATCCGCCAGTCGCTGGAAGGGCTGTCGGGGCGGATCAACGGCGCCTATGCCGATGTCGACTGGGTGCCGATCCGCTACGTCAACCAGGGCTATCCGCGCGACCAGTTGGCCGGCATCTATCGCGCCGCCAAGATCGGGCTGGTCACCCCGTTGCGCGACGGGATGAATCTGGTCGCCAAGGAATATGTCGCCGCGCAGGATCCCGAAGACCCCGGGGTGCTGGTGCTGTCGCGCTTCGCCGGCGCGGCGGAGCAGATGGGCGACGCCTTGCTGGTCAATCCGTACAGCGCCGAGGAAGTGTCGGACGCGATCTTCCACGCGCTGCGCATGCCCCGCGAAGAGCGGATGCGGCGCTGGGAGCGGTTGATGGCCGGCGTTCAGGAACAGGACGTCACGTGGTGGGCCACGCGGTTCCTCTCGCGGCTGGAAGCGGTGGAGACGACCGTCGACGCGGTGAACTGATCCCGCGCAGGTACAGCGTTTACCGTATGAATCGGATTGTCACGGCGCGTTGCTTGTCGCACGGGCTGCTGATCCGGGGATCGATGCGGTTGGGTGCGTGGACGGCGCGATTTATGCTCTTCTTGTGAATGTTTGCGTGGCGATCATGTTCGCCGCGACGTTCCTCGTGCTGAGCGCATCCTATCCGCAGCAGCGCGCGACCGGCTGGTTCGGGCTGACCTATGTCTTCGGCCTTTTCGCCCCGCTCAGCGAACTGGGTGTGCGGTTCGGGGACACGCCGCTGCTGTTCGCGGGGATCAGCTACAGCGCGCTCATGCTGTCTTCGGCCTGCTTCGTTCGCGGGGTGTCGGTGCTGGCGGACCGCCCGGTCCGGCGTGAGGTGATCCTGGCGATCATCTTCCTGGCGGCGGCCGGACGCGTCTCGCTGGACGATGCCACGCGCAACACGATCGGCTATGGCCTGATCTATCAATTCCCGTTCGCGGCCTTCATGCTGACCTGCGCGATCGTCGCGGTCGGGGCGGTGCGCCGGACCCGCGATCCGATGTGGGCGGCTTTGGGCGTCGTTACCGCCGCCTCCGCCAGCTATTTCGCGATCAAGCCGTTCTTCGCCGCCGCCTTCGGCTCGGGCAAGTCGATGCGCGACTATTCGGCCAGCTCCTACGCCTTGTTCTCACAGGCGGTCGGCGGCGTGCTGATCATCATGGCCGGGCTGGCGGTGCTGCTGATGGTGGTGCGATCGGTGCTGCGCTACACCCGTGACGAGTCCGAGACCGATCAGCTCACCTGCGTCGCCAACCGGCGCGGGTTCGAGCGGCGCGCGGTGCGCCGGATGGCCGCCTCGCGCCGCGACGGCGATCCGATGGCCGCGATCATGCTCGACCTCGACCACTTCAAGCAGGTCAACGATCGCTACGGCCATGCCACCGGCGACGCGGTCCTGTACGCGGTGGCGCAGGCGATGTGCCGCACAGTGCCGCCAGATGCGCTGGTCGCGCGGCTGGGGGGCGAGGAGTTCGTCGCGCTGCTCAGTCGCACGACGCTGCGCGGGGCATCGCTCACTGCGGAGGCGATCCGGCGCGCGGTCGGCGGCCTGGGCGATCACCTCCCCCCGGTGACCGTCAGCGGCGGGATCGCCGAGCTTCGCCCCAACGACACGCTGGTGACCCTGCTCGACCGCGCCGACCGCCGTGCCTATGAGGCCAAGCAGGCCGGGCGCGACCGCATCTATCCGGCGCTGTCGCGCGAGATATAGGCGCGGTGGCGCAACAACGCGCCCGGTTGCTCCGCAAGGATATGCGCCAATAGCGCCTCGCGCACGTCGCAGCGCAGGTCGAAGGCGGTGGACGCGTCCTTGGCGGTCATCAGCCCGCGCAGCTCGACCGATCCGTCGGGTTTCACGTCGGTGACCTGCAGGTTCCAGAACCGCCCGTCCCAACGCGGGTTGGCGGTGACGATCTCGCCCAGCCGCGCGCGCAGCGCGTCGACGTCGGTCGCGGCGTCGACGTACCAGAACACGCTGCCCAGCAAGGCGCTGGATTGCCGCGTCCAGTTCTGGAAGCTTTGCTCCAGAAACTTGGAGACGGGGACGACCAGCCGCCGCTCGTCCCAGATCTTCACGACGACATAGGTCAGGCGGATCTCCTCGATCCGCCCCCATTCGCCGTCGATGATCACGACGTCGTCGATGCGGATCGGTTCGGTGAAGATCATCTGAAACCCGGCGATCAGGTTCTTGAGCGCCGGTTGCGCCGCGGCGCCGACCGCCAGCCCGGCGAGGCCCGCCGATGCGGCGAGCGTCACCCCCAGGCTGCGCACGCTGGGGATGGTCATCAACATCGTGCAGATCGTGACCAGCAGGATGACCGAGACGAAAATCCGCTGGAAGATGCCCAGCCGGGTGCGACGGCGCCGCGCGCGAAGATTGTCCGCCACGCTGATGTCCGCATGGCGGATCATCACATCGGTGACCGTGCCCACGGCGACGATCGCGCACCAGCCCATCAGGCCCGGGACCAGCAGCGCGGCGATCCGGCCCCACAGGGTCGCCTGACCGCGCGTCAGGTCCAGCGCGGGCTGCACCGCCGCCAGCGCAATGGCGAGCATCAGCCAGCGCAGCAGCTTGCGGATACGCTCGACGAACAGCGCGCTGGCGCTGTCGGGGCGCGCGGCCGTCGCGCGACGCGCCACCCAGATGACGATGCGGTGCAGAACCAGCGCCAGCGCCAGCGCCGCCGCCACGTACAGCAGGTCGGACAGCCAGCCGGGCAAATCGTGCAGCACGCCCCGCGCGGTCCTGATCCAGTCCGCCATCGCCTCTCTCATGTCCCCGGTGGTCGAGGCGCTAACGAGGCGGCGGGACGGGGTGTTCCCACCGGCACCCTCCGGATGCCGGCATCATTCCGGAAGGCGATAGCCCGCGAACTGCTGGCGGAGCAGCTTCTTGTCGATCTTGCCGGTCGCGCCCAGCGGGATCGCGTCGACGATCACGACATCGTCGGGCATCCACCAGCGCGCGATCTTGCCGTCGAGGAACGCCAGCACGTCGGCCTTGTCGGCGGTCTGGCCGGGCGCGGGCTGTACCAGCAGGATCGGGCGTTCGTCCCATTTGGGATGCGGCACGCCGATGACGGCGGCGAGCGCGACGGCGGGATGGCCGGTGGCGAGATTCTCGATCTCGATCGAACTGATCCATTCGCCGCCCGATTTCACGATGTCCTTGGCGCGATCGGTGATCTGCATATAACCTTCGGCGTCGATCGTCGACACGTCGCCGGTGTCGAAGAAGCCGTCCGCGTCCAGCACCGGCGTGTCGTCGCGGTAATAGCCGCTGGCGATCGTCGCCCCCCGGATCAGCAGCCGCCCCGACGACGCGCCGTCATAGGGTAATGCGTTGCCCGCATCGTCCACCAGCCGGAAATCCAGCCCGACCTGCAACCGGCCCTGCATCGCCTTGCGCCGGATCTGTTCGTCGTATGATTGCGCCAGAACGTCGGCGGTGGGGGAGGAGAGGGTGGCGAGCGGCGACGTCTCGGTCATGCCCCAGCCCTGGACGACCTCCACCCCGTAATCGTCCTGGAACGCGCGGATCAGCGCCGGCGGCGGCGCCGCGCCACCGATCACGACACGGTGCAGCGTCGAGAAGGCACGCCCCGTGCCGCGCAGATATTGCAGCAGCCCCTGCCACACGGTCGGCACCGCGGCGGAGAAGGTGACGCCTTCCTGCTCGATCAGATCGTATAGCGATTCGCCGTCCATCCGCACGCCCGGCAGCACCAGCTTGGCCCCGGCGGCGGGCGCGGCATAGACGACGCCCCAGGCGTTGGCATGGTACATCGGCACCACCAGCAGCGCGGTCTCACGCTGCGTCAGGGCCAGCGCATCGGCCTGCAGCGCCATCATCGTGTGGAGGTAATTGGAGCGGTGCGAGTAGAGCACCCCCTTGGGATTGCCCGTCGTGCCCGAGGTGTAGCACAGTCCGCAGGCCAGGCGCTCGTCGAACCCGCCCCAGGTCGCGGTGCCGGGATGCGCCGCGATCCATTCGTCGAACGCGATCGCGGGGAAGTCGACCGCCGGCATGTCCTCCGGCGCGCACAGGAACACCACCGTCTCCAGCGTGGGAACGTCGCGCACCAGCCGCGCGGCGAGCGCGGCGAGCGCCGGATCGGCCAGCAGCAGCCGGTCACCGGCGTGCGCGGCGATCCACGCGATCTGGTCGGGGAAGAGGCGCGGATTGAGCGTGTGGAGCACCGCGCCGATGTTCGTCGTGCCATACCACGCGGCCATGTGACGCGCGCCATTCCAGCCGAGCGTCGCCACCCGGTCGCCCGGTTCGATGCCGGCGGCGAGCAGCGCGTCGGACACCTGGCGGGCGGTGTGACGCAGCCCGCGATAATCGGTGCGGGTAATCGTGCCGTCCGCGTCGCGCGACACGATCTCGCGGTCGGCGTGCCAGGTCGCGCCATGGTTCAGGAATCGATCGACGGTGAGCGCACTGTCCTGCATCAACCCGAACAATTCCGGCATTCTCGCTCCCCCTGGCGTCCGTCGACATGAAAACGGCGGCGCCCGCTATCGTCCGGGTCGCCGCCGTCTTGCTGCCAGAAGCTGGCGAGCTTGTCGCGTATCGATTGATGTCGATTTAGGCGCTTACTGCACGCCGTGCATCCATTTGCGGATCGCGGGCGACAGGATCAGCAGCAGAATACCGACCCCCGCTGCGACCAGCCCGATGGTCCAGAACACGCCATTGTAGGTGTCCAGGCTCACCTTCAGGTTGGTCACCTGTCCGCCAACCGTCTCCACGCTGGCGACCTGGGCCACCACGCCCGCGACATATTGCGCGACCGAGATCGAGAGGAACCATACCCCCATCATCAGCCCGACGATCCGCGCGATCGACAGCTTCGTGACCATCGACAGACCGACCGGTGAGATGCACAGTTCGGCCACCGAATGGATCAGGTAAAGCCCGGCCAGCCACCAGATCGCCACCTTGAAGTCTGGCCCCGCGAATTGGCCGCCCCAGACCAGGAACAAGAAGCCGAACCCGACAAGGATCAACGCGATGCCGAACTTGACCGGGATCGACGGTTCACGCCGGGCTGCGGCCAGCTTCGTCCACATCGCCGCCATCACCGGTGCCAGCGCAACAATGAAGAAGGCATTGAAGAACTGGGTCTGACCCGCCGATAGCGAAAACAGCCCGAAGACCGACAGATCGGTGTTGCGATCGGCATACAGCGTCAGGCTGGACCCGGCCTGTTCGAACAGCGTCCAGAAAACCACGTTGAAGACGATCAGGATCATCGCCGCCAGCATCATCTGGAATTCGGTGCGCGAGCCCGCCACCTTCGACCAGATCAGGATGCCGGGCACCGCGATCAGGAAGGTGCCGAACAGCAGCTTGCCCATCAGCGGCAACGCCAGTACATAGCCGATCATGCCGGAACCGGCGACCGGTTCCGGTGCGTTCATCAGATTGGTGAATAGCAGGTAGAAGATCGGCACGCCGATCAGCGCGGCGGCGTAGATGCCCATCGCGCGATCCTTCTGGCCGGGGCGGAGCGGCGGTTCGCCATAGCCATTCAGTCGCCCGCCATCGAACTGGATCAACGACCACGACGCCAGCATCCCCAGCGCGGCGAGGCCAAAGCCTGCCCACCAGCCAAATACCGTCGCCAGCAACGGACAGAGCAGTTGCGACAGCAGCGAACCCAGGTTGATCCCCATGTAGAAGATCGTGAAGCCGGTATCGCGCCGGCGGTCGCCCGCCGGATACAGCTCACCGACCATCGTCGAGATGTTGGGCTTGAAGAAGCCGTTGCCGACCGAGATCATGCACAGCGCCAGCAACATGACGGTGACGTAGAACGGGCTGCGCTCGCCATCCGACTGGAAGCCGCCCTTTTCCACCACGCGCTCCGGCTGCCCGCTGGCATTCAGCAGCGCGACCGTGCCGTCGTCGTTGCCCTTGATCACCAGCCGCTTGGCGCCGTCCAGCACGTAGCGCGTCTCGATTCCCGCCGCGCTCTTCTCGATGGCCACTTCGTATCGCTGGCCGTCGATCGTCGCGAACGGCTTCGCGGTGTCGCCGCCGAAGCAGAGCGTGAAATAGCCGATCGCCATCAACACCGCGCCGAACTTCACCGCGCGCTTCGACCCCAGATACTGGTCCGCCAGATACCCGCCGATCAGCGGGGTCAGGTAGACCAGCGCGGTGTAGCCGCCGTACAGCCCGGTCGCCTGACGATCGCCGAACAGGAAGTGCTGCGTCAGATAGAGCGTGAGCAGCGCACGCATGCCGTAGAAGCCGAACCGCTCCCACATCTCGGTCGTGAACAGCCGCGCGAGCTGGCGCGGATGGCCGAACCACGTCGCCTCCTGCGCCGGGTTCACGTGGCTGATATCCGGCTCGCGCGGGGAATCCGCGGTTGGGGTGTCCACCATAAGGGGCAATGGCTCCTGAGAAACGGGTCGCCGCCCGCAACGGGGTCGCGCGGGCGGCAAGGTTGCGGCGGAGACTAACGGCAAAGCGCCCGCTGTAAATATCCCGTCACATCGGCTATCGGGCGGGGGTGACGTTCAACGACCTTTCCTCGCCCCTGTCGCTGCTGGCGACGCGTCGATCGGGCAAGCCGCGCGATCTGGTCGCGCCCGCGCCCACCCATGCCGCGCTGGTGGAGATGATCCGCCTGGCGGGACGGACCCCGGATCATGGCAAGCTGGCGCCGTGGCGCTTCGTCATCGTCGGCGACGATCGGCGCGACGCGCTCGCCGCGTTGCTGGTCGACGCCTATCGGGCCGAGCGGCCGGCTGCGGGGCGCGCGGAGCTGGAGGCGATGGAGCAGTTCGCACGCCAGGCGCCGGCGCTGGTCGTCGCCGTGTCCAGCCCGCGCACCGACAGCCACATCCCGTTGTGGGAGCAGGAATTGTCGGCGGGGGCCGCGTGCATGAACCTGCTCCACGCGGTTCATGCGCACGGCTTCGCCGCCGGCTGGCTGACCGGCTGGCCGGCGTTTTCCGAGCGGGTGCGCGACGCGTTCGGCGCCGCGCCGGAGCGGATCGCGGGCTTCATGTTCATCGGCACGCCGTCGCGCGCGCTGGAAGAGCGTCCGCGTCCCGACCCGGCACGGCTGTGGAGCGACTGGCAGGGGTGACAAGATGGTCCCATGCTGTATTAAGGCAGCATGGCAGCGCTCAGCAACGACGACTCGCCCGTCTACCTCCGCCTGCGCGGCACGATCGCGGCGGCGATCCTGCGCGGCGAGTTCGGCGCGGGTGACCAGCTTCCCTCGGTTCGGGCGCTTGCCGCCGAACATGGCGCGAATCCGTTGACGGTGGCGAAAGCGTATCAGAGCTTTCAGGACGATGGCTATGTCGAGGTGCGGCGCGGGGTCGGCATGTTCGTGCTGCCGGGCGCGGCGGAGCGGCTGCGCAGCGCCGAACGGGAGGATTTCGTCGCGCAGCAATGGCCGCGTATTCGGGAGCGGATCGCATTGCTGGGGCTCGACGTCGCGGTGCTGCTGGATCGGGCACCGGCATGACGCGCGGTCTTCTGTCGATCGCCGTCCTGGGCGTGTTGTTGGCCGGGTGTCAGCGTCAGGCCGAACCCGCCCCCGCGCCGTCGCCGACGCGCGCCAGCCCGACGCCCACGCCCTCGCCGATCGCGCAGGTCGATCTGTCCCGCTATATCGGGGAATATCCCACCGAGGATAAGGCGGGCGCCCCCAGCTTCCTGCGTCAGCCGCAGGTACGCGGCGCGGTGGCGGCGGTGGTGCCCGACAAGGAGGTGCGCGCGCTGGTCCTCGGCAGCGACGTCACCGCGACGCCGATCGCGTTGATGGAGGGCAAGCTGGTGGCGTTCGGGTGCGAGCCGCACAATTGCGGGCCGCACAATTGGGCGATCGCGATCCGTCCCGACGGCAGTGGCGCGGCGGTGTGCCTGTACGATCAGGACCGCCGCATCGCGCGCTGGTACCCGGACAAGGCCGGGCCGGCGCCGGTCAACGGCTGTCCCTCGGGGGAGTGACCCGGCGGCGTCAGAGCGCCTCCGCCGGCAAGGCGTAGAGCACCGACGCGTCGGCATTCGCCGCCGCTTCCAGCCCCAGCGCCTCGGGCACGATCTGGTCGAGGTAGAAGGCGCTCGCCACCTTCTTCACCGCGTCCGCCGCCGGCACGCCCGCCTGCCGCTCCATCAGCCAGCCGCATGCCGCGACCGACAGCATGGTCATGAACGGGTAGCTAGCCGCCTGGCGATCGTCGGCGTTGGCCCCTTGCAGGCGGCGACCGATCGCCTCGCAGGCGTCGATCAGCCGCACGAGTGCGGAATGCCGCGCCTCGGCGCGCATGTCGGCGATCAGGTCGGCGAAGGCACCGCCGTTCGACAGGGCCAGCTTGCGCCCGACCAGATCGGCGGCCTGGATGCCGTTGGTCCCTTCGTAGATCGGGGTGATGCGCGCATCGCGGAAGAACTGCGCCGCGCCCGTCTCCTCGACATAGCCCATGCCGCCATGCACCTGGATCCCCAGCGAGGCGACCTCGTTGCCGAGATCGGTGGCATGTGCCTTGGCCAGCGGGGTCATGATCTCCAGCCGCTCCCTGCCGCGCGCATCGCCCAGCGTCGCCCGGTCGACCTGTCCGCAGGCGTAATAGACCAGCGCGCGCGCCGCCATCGTCTGCGCCTTCATCCGCAGCAGCATCCGGCGCACGTCGGCATGTTCGACGATCGCCGCCGCCTTGCCGTCGCGCGCGCCCTGCACGCGGTCCCGCGCATAGGCGACCGCCGCCTGCGTCGCGGCCTCCGCCACCTGCACGCCCTGCAGGCCGACGTTGAGGCGCGCGTTGTTCATCATCGTGAACATCGCGCGGATGCCCCCGAACTCCGGGCCGATCAATTCGCCGACGCAATCATCGTGATCGCCGAACGACAGCACGCAGGTCGGCGAGGCGTGCAGCCCCATCTTGTGCTCGATCGACACCACGCGCACGTCGTTGGGCGTGCCGTCCAGCCGCACCTTCGGCACGAGGAACAGCGAGATGCCGCGCGTCCCCGCCGGCGCATCGGGCGTGCGCGCCAGGACGAGGTGGACGATATTGTCCGCCATGTCGTGATCGCCGAAGCTGATGAAGATCTTGGTGCCCTTCACCAGGAACGTGCCGTCGCCGCGCGGGGTGGCGGTGGAGCGCAGCGCGCCGACGTCGCTGCCCGCCTGCGGCTCGGTCAGGTTCATCGTGCCGGTCCATTCGCCGGTCGCCAGCTTCGGCAGGTACGTCGCCTGCTGCTCGGGCGAGCCATGGTGGGCGAGCGCCTCGATCGCGCCGACCGTCAGCGTGGGGGCGAGCGCGAATGCCATGTTGGCGGTGCCCAGCGTCTCCAGCACGGCGGCCTGCACGACGAAGGGCAGCCCCTGGCCACCCCATGCCTCGTCGACACCGATCGTGCCCCAGCCGCCGTCGACATAGGCGCGATACGCCTCGGGATAGCCCGCCGGCATCCGCACGCCGTCGGGCGTCCATGTCGCGCCCACCGTATCACCCGCGCGCAGCAACGGCGCCCATTCGCCCGCCGCGAATTGCGCGACGCCGTCCAGCACCGCCTCGATCACGTCGGGGCTGGCGGCGGCGAACCGATCGGCGGCGGCGATCTCGTCAAGTTTCACGACATGGTCGAGCACGAAGCGCTGATCGGCGGTGGCGGCGGCGAAGGGCATTTCTCAGTCTCCTGTCCAGCCGCTATAGCCGACCGTCATGAGTGCTCAAGACCCCGTCATTCGACGTTACGGCATGGCTGCCGTCGAGGAAGCCGCCGGCGTTATTCGTGCCGGCGGTATCGTCGCGGTGCCGACCGAGACGGTCTATGGACTCGCCGCCGACGCGCGTGATTCGGCCGCCGTGGCGCGCATCTATGCCGCCAAGGGTCGCCCCAGCTTCAACCCGCTGATCGTTCACGTGGCGGACCGCGAGGCGGCGGAGCGGATCGCGATGTTCGACGACGACGCGCGCGCGCTGGCGGCGCGGTTCTGGCCGGGGCCGCTGACGCTGGTGCTGCCACTGCGGGCGGGGGCGGGGATCGCCGCGCTGGTCACCGCCGGGCTGGATACGGTGGCGATCCGCGTGCCCGCGCACCGCGCGATGCGGGCCTTGCTGGACGCGAGCGGGGCGCCGCTCGCCGCGCCGTCCGCCAACGCCAGCAACGCGATCAGCCCGACGCGCGCGGAGCATGTCGCGTCCAGCCTCGGCGCGGCGGTCCCCCTGATCCTGGACGATGGCGCGACCGAGGCGGGGGTGGAATCGACGATCGTCGCGGGACGGACGATCCTGCGTCCCGGCCCGGTGACCGCGGAGATGCTGGCCGAGGTGCTGCCGGTGGCGGCGGGCGCCACCGCGCATGTCAGCGCGCCGGGGCAACTCCCGACGCATTACGCGCCCCGCAAGCCGCTCCGGCTCGGCGCGGCGGCGCGCGACGGCGACGAATGGCTGATCGGCTTCGGCGCGATCGCGGGCGACGACACGCTGTCGGCCACTGGCGATCTGGAGGAAGCGGCGGCGCGGCTGTTCGACGCCCTGCACCGTGCCGACGCCGGCGAACGGGCCGGGATTGCTGTCGCACCGGTGCCGGAAGCCGGAATAGGGGTCGCGATCAACGACCGCCTGCGCCGCGCTGCGCATCGGTAGCGGCGCGCTGTCATCATCGTGAGCCAGGCGAAGCAATCCCGTGTCGGGGCATGATGCCCTGGATCGCCTCGCCCCGCTCGCGATGACGAAGACGAGCGCGACTAGGCCGTCACCGCCTTGCTGCGCGCCGCGAAGCTCTTGCGCAGCTTCTGGAGCTTCGGCGGGATCACCGCGAGGCAATAGGGATTGCGCTGACCTTCGCCGTCCCAATAATCCTGATGATAGCCCTCAGCCGGATACCAGTCGGCATATTCCTCGATCGTGGTGACGATCTTGCCCGATGCGGTTTCCTGCGCGCGGGCGATCGCCTGGTTCGCCTGCTCTTCCTGCATCACCGTCTCGGGGAAGATCGCCGAGCGATATTGCGTGCCGACGTCATTGCCCTGCCGGTTGAGCTGCGTCGGATCGTGCGTCGCGAAGAAGATATCGAGCAGATCGGCATAGCTGACCTGTTCGGGGTCGAAGCCGACGCGGATCGCCTCGGCATGGCCGGTGTCGCCGCCGCATACCTGCTTGTAGGTCGGGTTGGGGACGTGCCCGCCGATATAGCCGCTTTCGACGCTTTCCACGCCGATCACGTCCTTGAACACCGCCTCGGTGCACCAGAAGCAGCCTCCGGCCAGCGTCGCATATTCGGTCATGGTGATCGTCTCCTTTGCGTCAGATGTAGGAAGTCGCTACGCGGCGGCAACATTTCGGGAGTCCGGCATGACGACGTTCGACGGCAAGGTGATGGTGACGGGTGGCGCGGGCTATATCGGCAGCCACGCGGTCTTGGCGCTGCTGGATGCCGGCTACCAGGTCGTCGTGGTCGACAATCTCGTCACCGGCTTCGACTGGGCGGTCGACGGGCGCGCCGCGTTCGTGAACATCGCGGTCGAGGACGCCGGGATCCGCGACGTGATCCGCGAGCATAATGTCCGCGCGATCATGCACTTCGCCGGATCGGTGGTGGTGCCCGAATCGGTCAGCGACCCGCTCAAATATTATCGCAACAACACCGCCGCGACGCGCAGCCTGATCGAGAGCGCGGTGGCCGAGGGCGTACCGCATTTCATCTTCTCCTCGACCGCCGCGACCTATGGCACGCCCGAGCGGGTGCCGATCGCGGAGGGCGATCCGAAGGCGCCGATCAATCCGTATGGCATGTCGAAGCTGATGACCGAGTTCATGCTGCGCGACGTGTCGGCGGCGCATCCGATGAACCATTGCTGCCTGCGCTATTTCAACGTCGCGGGCGCGGATCCGGAGGGGCGCAGCGGCCAGTCGACGATCGGCGCGACCCACCTCATCAAGATCGCGGTCGAGGCCGCGACCGGCAAGCGTGACAGCGTCGGCGTGTTCGGCACCGATTTCGACACGCGCGACGGGACGGGGGTGCGGGACTACATCCACGTCAGCGATCTGGCGGAGGCGCATGTCGCCGCGCTGAAACTGCTGATCGACCAGCCGCAGGAGAGCCACGTGCTCAATTGCGGCTACGGGCGCGGCTTCTCGGTGCTCGAGGTGCTGGACGCGGTGGATCGCGTCACCAACCTGACGATCGAGCGCAAGCTGCAGGGGCGCCGCCCCGGCGATCCGGCGGAACTGGTCGCGGACAACAGCGCGATCCTGAAGACGATCGACTGGGCGCCGAAGCGCGACAATCTCGAGGGCATCGTCCGCGATGCGCTGGCGTGGGAGCGCAAGCTGGCCGAGCGACAGGGCTGATCCTCCTCGCGCGCATGGCGGAGCCATCCAGGGCGGCCTGATCCGGCCCTGGATGGCTTCGCTACGCGCGCGATGACGAACGATCGGCCAACCGCGCGCGCACCGTCGCGGCGATCCACCACCACAACGCCGCCCAGCCGGTGCCGGCACTCCAGCCCGCCAGCACGTCCGACGGCCAGTGGACGCCCAGATACACACGGCTCATCCCGATCGCGCCGACCAGCACCACCGCCAGACCCAATACGTAGCGCCGCACGGCACGTTCGCGTGCGACTTGCGCGACCAGCCCGGCCATTGTCAGGTAGATGATCGCGCTGTTGGTCGCATGGCCGCTGGGAAAGCTCAGCCCCGTGACCTGCACCAGATGGTCGACCAGTTCGGGGCGAGGGCGCCCGACCCAATATTTGGCCTGCCCCGCGATCGCCGACCCGCCGAGCGTCGCCGCCAGCACCAGCCCGGCGGTCAGCCACAGCCGCTGGACGAGCAGCAATCCCGCGACCGCGACGATGACACAGCTCAGGATCGTCCCGCTGCCCAGCGCGGTGATGTTCACCATCGCTTCGTGCAGCCATCCCGGCCCGACCGGCTGCGCCGGATCGCCCGGCACGCGCAGCGCCAGCATGATCGCGCGGTCCCAGGTGAACGGACCGCCGCGCACCCGTACCGCCAGCAGCGTCGCCGCGATCAGCCCGGCGAGCGCCAGCGCGATCCACGCCGCGCGCGGGGCGCTTGGCGTGGCGTGCGGCTCGGCGGAAGGCAGCGTGTCGCTCAGCTCTTCAGCTTCCAGCCACGCTTCAGCAGCGTGTAGCACAGCAGCCCCAGCGCGATGTCGATCGCCAGGATGACGATGCTGCCAGTCGCCACGGCTGAATCGGCGGTGCCGAGGAAGCCGTAACGGAAGCCGGAAATGACGTAGAAGAACGGGTTAACATGGCTGAACGCGCGGAACGCGGGGGCCAGGTGATCGACCGAATAGAAGGTGCCGCTGAGCAGCGTCAGCGGGGCGATCACGAAATTGGTGACGGCGGCGGCATGGTCGAACTTCTCCGCCCAGATCGAGGTCAGCACGCCGGCAAGGCTCAGGAACACCGCGCCCAGCAGGCCGAACCACAGCACCGCCCACAGATGCTGCGGGGCGACGTGCACGCCGGGCCACAGCGACATCGCCAGCCACACGGTCGCGCCGACGCAGAAGGCGCGCGTCACCGCCCCGCCGGTCAGCGCGGCGAGCAGCTCGGCGGTCGACAGCGGCGGTTGCAGGTAATCGACGATCGTTCCCTGGATCTTGCCGACCAGCAGCGAGAAGCTGGCGTTGGCGAAGGCGTTGTTAAGCATCCCCATCACGATCAGCCCCGGCGCGATGAAGTCGGCGAAGGGCACGTCGGTGCCGCCGACTCGCACCGGGCTGCGCGCGCCGTTGGCAACGGTGAAGATCACCAGGAACATCAACGTCGTGATCGCGGGCGCCCAGATCGTCTGGAGCTGCACCTTGAAGAAACGGCGCACCTCCTTCACATAGAGCGTCCGCAGGCCGCCCCAGTTCACGTTCCGGATCACCGGGACGCCGGGGGCGTTCCTGACGCCCGATGGAATTTGTCCGATAGGGGGCTGGCTGCTCATCGCCAACGCGGGTAACCGCTGGCGCCGCCGCCCGCAACCGGAACGCGAACGAGGAAGACGATCATGTCCTGGACCGAGGAGCGCATCGACACGCTCAAGACGATGTGGGAGGGCGGGCAGACCGCCAGCCAGATCGCCGAAGCGCTGGGCGGCGTCAGCCGCAATGCGGTGATCGGCAAGGCGCATCGTCTGGGCCTGCAATCGCGCCCCTCGCCGGTCGTCAGCAAGGAGGAGGCGCGCGCCGCTGCCGCGAAGGCCAGCGCGGCGCCCGACGCCGCACCGGCCCCCGCCGCCCCGCCGCCCGCCCCGGAACCGAAGGTCGAGGCGCGGCCCAAGCCGGTCGTCGCCGCGCCGGTCGCGCCTCCGCCGCCCCCGGTGGTGGAGGAAGAGGAGGAGGACGATGACGCGCCCTTCGCCGCAGACGATGCGACCGCTCCGGCACCCGCGCCGGAACGCCCCGCGCAGCCGATCCTGCGCTCGGTGGGGCCGGGTGGCTTCGTGCGCCAGGCGCCGGGCGAGCAGCAGCCGCCGATCGCCCCCGCGCCGCCGCGTCGCCTGGTGCCCGCGCGCACCGCGCCGGAATATGCCGACAAGACCTCGCTGCTCGATCTGAACGACAAGATCTGCAAGTGGCCGCTGGGGCATCCGGGCGAGCCGGACTTCCATTTCTGCGGCGAGAAGGTGAACCCGGGCTTCCCGTATTGCGTCACGCACTGCGGGCATGCGTATCAGGCGCAATTGCCGCGTCGTGATCGCCGCGCGCCGCCGCTGCCGTTCGGCGGGCCACGGATGCGCTGACGCCGATCGCGCAAGCTCCAGCGAAGCTGGAGCGTGCAACCGGCGATCGGCTCGGCCGGCGCGGCGGAAAGCCGCGTCCGACGACGCGGGCTTCGCCCGCGGCGCGCCCCGCCAATCCGTCATTGCGAGCGTAGCGAAGCAATCCAGGGCCGGATCAGGACGCCCTGGATTGCTTCGCTACGCTCGCAATGACGATGGGGGCTCTCCCGGTGACACATTCGCCACCCTCCCAAGCAACGACGCGGCGGAGCCGCGTCGTCAGGCGTAGCTGGCGCTACGCTGGCCGGGGTTGGGCGAGTCCCCGGACCAGCGTTGCTGGCCGGGGCCACCCGGCGCCTTAAAACCGGAACGCCGCCGTCGCGCGCAGGCTGTGCCAGCGGAACTTATCGTCGGACCGGCGGAAGTCGGTGCCGTTCACCGTCCCGCCGTTGTTGGCGTTGGTGAAGGGCGTGCCCGCCGGCCCGGCGGCGCGGACGCGGAACGCGTCGTCCTGATACTGGTGGTAGACATATTCCATCCCGACCGAGAACCGGTCGCCCAGCCGCTGCTCGATGCCGCCGCCGCCTTGGAAGCCGAACTGGTTGCGCTTGCCCGACTGCGTGAACGAGTTGGTGCTCTGGCTCGACGAGAAGTCACGATCGATCCGCGCATAGGACGGCCCGAACGTGCCGTAGAACAGCGTGGAATCGTTGGGGGTATAGCCGGCTCGCGCGCGCACCGCCGCTTCCCAGTCGATCTCGCGTGTCATCACGTAATTGGCGGGGGTGGAGGAGAAGCCGGTCACGCTGTCGCGGATGTCCGTCTTCCCGAATTCGCCGACCACGCCGTACACGATCCGTCCGACCTGCGTGTCGAAGCCGACGCGGGCGTTGTAGGACCAGCCGTCCTTGTCCTTGGCGCAGCCCGGCCCGCCGTTCTGCGGCCCCTGCGCCGCACGTGCCGCGCCGCCGCAGAAGCCCGGTGCGAAGGCGTTCGCGCCCGTACCGGTCAGCACCGTGTCGCCGAACCGGCCGTCGAGATTGCGATCGAACAGGATCGTCGATCCGCCGTCGTTCGGCTGCACGTCGTAACCGCCCGATGCGCCGACATAAATGCCAGAGAAACCGCCCGACACGCCCGGGTCGCGATTGGGATTGTCCTGCGCCGCCGCCGGGATCGCCGCCACGGCGGCAACCGCCGCCAGAAGATACGCCTTCATCCACTAACTCCCTGAAATACCGTCCGGGCAACGGCGGCATCGGGGGTTAGGTTGCGTGACGAAGGGTTGCTGCTCCCACTGGTGGCGCCCGGGCGGGCGGCGTCGTATAGGTCGCTCATGTCCGATCTCTTCGCGTCCGCCACCGCCGCTCCCGCCCAATATGACGCGTCGTCGATCGAGGTGCTGGAGGGGCTGGAGCCGGTGCGTCGCCGCCCCGGCATGTACGTCGGCGGCACCGACGAACGCGCGCTGCATCACCTGGCCGCCGAGGTGCTCGACAATGCGATGGACGAGGCGGTCGCCGGCCATGCGACACGGATCGAGATTACGCTGGAGCCGGGCAACCGCCTGACGATCCACGATAACGGGCGCGGCATTCCCGTCGATCCGCATCCCAAATTCCCCGATAAGTCGGCGCTGGAGGTGATCCTGTCGACGCTCCATTCCGGCGGCAAGTTCGCGGGCAAGGCCTATGCCACCTCGGGCGGGTTGCACGGCGTCGGCGTGTCGGTGGTCAATGCCTTGTCGAGCGAGACGGTGGTGGAGGTCGCCCGCGACCGGCAATTGTATCGCCAGCGCTTCTCGCGCGGGGTGACGCAGGGGCCGCTGGAGAATGTCGGCGCGGCCCCCAATCGGCGTGGGACGACCGTCAGCTTCGTCCCCGATACCGAAATCTTCGGGCCGGAGCTGATCTTCAAGCCCGCGCGGCTCTACAAGCTGGCCCGGTCGAAGGCGTATCTGTTCGCCGGCGTAGAGATTCGCTGGAAGTGCGCGCCCTCGCTCATCACCGACGACACGCCGGCGGAGGCGGTGTTCCAGTTCCCCGGCGGTCTGTCCGACCATTTGAAGGAGCAGATCGCGGGGCGCGAATGCGCCACCGCGGACTTCTTCGCCGGGCAACAGGACTTTCCCGACAGCCAGGGGAAGGTGGAATGGGCGGTCGCCTGGCCGCTGTGGAGCGAGGGCAGCTATAGCTGGTATTGCAACACGATCCCGACGCCCGATGGCGGCACCCACGAACAGGGGCTGCGACAGGCGGTGGTGCGTGGCCTGCGCCAGTTCGGCGATCTGGTCGGCAACAAGCGCGCCAAGGAGCTGACCGCCGACGACGTGATGGTCGGTAGCGAGTTGATGCTGTCGGTGTTCATCCGCGATCCGCAATTCCAGTCGCAGACCAAGGACCGGCTGACCTCGCCGGAGGCGGCGGGGCTGGTCGAGAAGGCGATGCGCGACCATTTCGACCATTGGCTCGGCCACAATATGGACCGGGGCAAGGCGCTGCTCGGCTATGTGCTGGAGCGAATGGACGAGCGCCTGCGCCGAAAGGCCGAACGCGACGTGAAGCGCAAGACCGCCACCTCGGCACGCAAGCTGCGCCTTCCCGGCAAGCTGACCGATTGCGCCGCCGACAGCCCGGATGGCACCGAGCTGTTCATCGTCGAGGGCGATTCGGCGGGCGGCTCGGCGAAGCAGGCGCGCGATCGCAAGACGCAGGCGATCCTGCCGATCCGTGGCAAGATCCTGAACGTCGCCTCGGCCACCAGCGCCAAGATCCTCGCCAATCAGGAGATCGCCGACCTGATCCAGGCGCTGGGCTGCGGCACGCGCAAGGATTGCCGCCCCGAGCAGCTCCGCTACGAACGCGTCGTCATCATGACCGACGCCGATGTCGACGGCGCGCACATCGCGACCCTGCTGATGACGTTCTTCTTCCAGGAGATGCCCGATCTGGTCCGTCAGGGGCACCTGCATCTGGCACAGCCGCCGCTCTATCGGCTGACCGCTGGCACCAAGAGCCTCTACGCCCGCGACGACGCACACCGTGCCGAACTGGAACGCACCGCGTTCAAGGGCAAGAAGGTGGAGGTCGCGCGCTTCAAGGGGCTGGGCGAGATGAACCCGCAGCAGTTGCGCGAGACGACGATGGACCCCGCGAAACGCAGCATGATCCGCATCACCCTGCCGCAGGAATATGAGGAGCGCGCCGGCGTGAAGGATCTGGTCGATCGCCTGATGGGCACCAACCCCGCCCACCGCTTCGCCTTCATCCAGGAGAATGCGGCGCGGCTGGACGAAGAGGCGATCGACGCGTGAGGCGCCTGCACGGACGGCGGGCGTTGACCCGGTGCGCCGCGCTTCCTACCGATCGACGGAATTCGGGGGAGTGATGGCATGCGTTTGACGTTCCTGGCCTTGACGGCGGCGGCGCTGCTCGCGGTGCCGGCCCATGCTGGAACCTTGGTGGTCGGTGGTGATACGACGTCGACGTTCTCCCTGAGTGCGTCGACGTCGTTCGGCGGCAATCCGGGTAATCGGACATTCTATGCGAACATCCTCGGCGATGCGAAACGCGTCCTGATTTCGGATCGCAGCTTCACCGCGCCAGGCTATCCGTCGTTCGCCAATCAGAATCTGGCCACCTTCTATGGCTCGATCGCGGGCGTATCCGTGTCACGGACCGCCAGTTCGATGTCGTCGGACGTGCTGCGGGGCATCGGGTTGCTGGTGTTGCAGTTTCCCAACGCCGCCTTCACCGGCTCCGAGACGATGGCGATCGGGGACTTCGTCCGCGCGGGCGGCACGTTGCTGCTGACGGGCGAGGCGAGCATCATCAGCCCCATCTTCCCGGCACCGGATCCCACCCCCGGCGCGGTCAGCAACGCGATCGTCAACGATCTGTTGGCCGGGCTTGGCTCCGCGATCCGGCTGGGCAACGATACGATCGGCTGTTGCGGGACGCTGACGGCGCAAGGCAACGACATTGCGTCCACGCCGCTGACGAAGGGCGTCGATACGTTCAAATACGGCGCGGTGACGTCCGTGTCCGGCGGTACGGCGATGATCTATGCACCCACCGATTTCCGGCGAACCTCGGTCCTGCCGTTTTTCGCCACCGAAACACTCGTCGCCAGCGCGGTGCCCGAACCCGCGACGTGGGTGATGATGATCCTCGGCTTCGGACTGGCGGGCGGCGCGTTGCGGTCGCGCCGACGCGGCGTCGCAATGGCCTGAACGAGGTTCTCGATGCGGCATCACCCCTCGCGTGACTGGTGGCTGGCGGTCGGCCTCGCGACGCTGGCGGGCTATGTCGATGCGATCGGGTTCCTGCATCTCAGCGGGTTCTTCGTGTCGTTCATGAGCGGGAACACGACGCAACTGGCGGTCGGGGTCGCGCAGCGCTCCGGTGTGGCGACGACGGCGGGCGGGCTGGTGCTCGGGTTCGTCGCCGGCGTGGTGCTGGGCGAGGTGCTTGGGCGCGCGAGCGCCGGGTGGCGGCGCCCGGTGGTGATTGCGGCGAGCGCGGCGTTGCTGGCGCTGGCGACGGTCGTGCCGATGCCGGCGCCGGGCGTGGTGGTGCTGGCCGCCGCGATGGGGGCGCTGAACGCGGTGTTCCTGCGCGACGGAGAGGTGAGCATCGGCGTCACCTATATCACCGGCACGCTGGTCAAGCTGGGGCAGCATCTGGCCGCCGCGCTGGTCGGCGACGAGCCGCTGGCGGCGTGCGCGCCGTACCTGCTGCTGTGGCTCGGGCTGGTCGGCGGCGGCGTGATCGGCGCGGGGATCTACGCCGCCGGGCCGGTCGCCGCGCTCTGGTATGCCGCCGCGGCGGCGGGGGCGCTGTCGCTGGTGTCGATCGTGGTGCGCACACCGCGCTGACGCGGTGTTGTTCGCGGTCGTTTTTGCCTCTACAAGGCGCGGCGAGGGCGGTCCATGTCGGGCCGCCCGCTTTCGTTGAGGAGAAGACCCCGTGTCGCCTGACGCCACCATTCCGCCGCTGATGCCCGTCTACCCGCGGTGTGGCGTGCGACCGGTGCGAGGCGAGGGCGTCTATCTCTACGGCGAGGACGGGCAGCAGTATCTGGACTTCGCCAGCGGCATTGCGGTGAACGCGCTCGGCCATGGCCATCCCGCGCTCCTGAAGGCGATCACCGAGCAGGCCGCGACGCTGATGCACGTCAGCAACCTGTACGGCAGCCCGCAGGGCGAGCATTTCGCGCAGCGGCTGGTCGACAACACCTTTGCCGATACGGTGTTCTTCACCAATTCGGGTGCCGAGGCGGTGGAATGCGCGATCAAGACCGCGCGCCGCTATCACTTCGCCAACGGCCATCCCGAGCGGACCGACCTCATCACTTTCGACACCGCCTTCCACGGGCGGACGCTGGGGACGATCTCGGCCACCAACCAGCCGAAGATGCGCGACGGGTTCGAGCCGCTGCTGCCCGGCTTCAAATATGCGCAGTTCAACGACCTGGAAGGCGCGCTGGCGCTGATCGACGGCAACACCGCCGGCTTCCTGGTCGAGCCGATCCAGGGCGAGGGCGGAATTCGCCCCGCGTCCATGGAGTTCCTGCAGGGGCTGCGGCGCGCGTGCGACGAGCACGGGCTGTTGCTGGTGCTGGACGAGGTGCAGGCGGGCTATGGCCGCACCGGCAAGTTCTTCGCGCACGAACTGTACGGCATCACGCCCGATATCATGGCGTCGGCCAAGGGCATCGGCGGCGGCTTCCCGCTCGGCGCGTGCCTCGCCACCGCCGAGGCGGCGAAGGGCATGGTCTTCGGCACGCACGGCTCCACCTATGGTGGCAACCCGCTGGCGATGGCGGCGGGCGAGGCGGTGCTGGACGTGATCCTGGCCGATGGTTTCCTCGATCGCGTGGCGCAGATGGGGGAGCGGCTGCGCGCCTCGCTGGAGCAACTGATCCCCAACCACGACACGCTGTTCGATTCGGTGCGCGGTCACGGGCTGATGCAGGGTCTGAAGCTGAAGAGCGACAGCCGCCGCTTCGTCGCGCATTGCCGCGATCACCACGGGCTGCTGCTGGTCGCGGCGGGTGAGAATGTCGTGCGGATCCTGCCGCCGCTGGTGATCGACGACAGCCACATCGCCGAATGCATCGAGAAGCTGAGCGAAGCTGCGCGCGTCTATGTGCCGGTCGCCGACGATTGATGGCCTGCGCCCCGCGCCACGGCGGGGAAGGGGGGATTGAATGCGCCATTTCCTGAATTTGACCGACGCCGGGCCGGATGCGATCGCGGCGATGCTCGACGATGCGCTGACCCGCAAGCAGGCGCGGGCGGGCTGGAGCCAGGGGCGCGTCGATGCCGACGCGCCGCTGGCGGGCCATGTGCTGGCGATGATCTTCGAAAAGAACTCGACCCGCACTCGTGTGTCCTTCGACATGGCCATCCGCCAGCTCGGCGGCCAGTCGATCGTGATGGAGGCCGGGCAGATGCAACTCGGTCGCGGCGAGACGGTCGCGGACACCGCGCGCGTCCTGTCGGGCTATGTCGACGCGATCATGATCCGCACCGATGATCATGCGAAGGTCGAGGAAATGGCGCATTACGCCACCGTCCCGGTCATCAACGGGCTGACCGACGCCTCGCATCCGTGCCAGATCATGGCCGACCTGCTGACGATCATCGAAAGTGGCAAGGCGCTGCCGGGGCTGAAGGTCGCGTGGCTGGGCGACGGCAACAACGTCCTCGCCTCGATCATCGAGGCGGCGGGGCTGATGCACTTCGACGTCGTCGCCGCCTGTCCGCAGGGGTTCCAGCCCGGCGAGGACGTGGTGGCGCGCGGCGGCGGGCGCGCGCGCGTCGTGGCCGACCCGCGCGAGGCGGTCGCCGACGCGGACATCATCGTCACCGACACCTGGATCTCGATGGGCCAGGCGCATGCCGAGACGAAGCTGGCGGCGATGATGCCCTATCAGGTCGATGCCGCGCTGATGGCGGCGGCGAAGCCCGATGCGCGGTTCCTCCACTGCCTGCCCGCGCATCGTGGCGAGGAGGTCACCCCGGAGGTGATCGACGGTCCGCAATCGCTGATCTGGGCCGAGGCGGAGAACCGTCTCCACGCGCAGAAGTCGGTGCTGCGCTGGTGCCTGGGACAGATCGGTTGATCGCAGACGCGGCGGGCCCCAGATAACGGGCGTTGCCGCTCTTCCGGGCGGCGGCCCAACCCCTCCGTCATCCCGGCGCAGGCCGGGATCCAGCGCGCCGCGATCGCCGCGCCCTCCGCTTGCGCGGGTACATGGATCCCGGCCTGCGCCGGGATGACGGGGCGGGCAGGGCCATCGTTGCACGAGGATTTATGAGCGATACCCCCGATCTCGTCCCCGCAGACCTCGACCGCGCGCTCGGCTTCACCATCCCGGATCGGCACGCACGCGGGCGCGTGGTGCGGCTGGGGCCGACGCTCGACGCGATCCTGTCCGCACACGCCTATCCCCCCGCCATCGAGAAGCTGTTGGCCGAGGCGTTGACGCTCACCGCGCTGATCGGGTCGACGCTCAAGGATCCGGCGGGCCAGCTCACGATGCAGACCCAGACGCAGGACGGGATCGTCACGCTGCTGGTGTGCGACTGGCGCGGCGGCGAGGTGCGCGGCTACGTACAGTTCGATGCCGACAAGCTCGCCGCCGCCCCGGTCGAGCCGACGCTGTTCGCCTTGTTCGGGCAGGGCTATCTCGCGATCACCTTCGATCTCGCCACCACCGGCGAGCGCTATCAGGGCATCGTTCCGCTCGACGGCGACACGCTGGCCGAGGCGGCGCAAAGCTATTTCTACCAGTCCGAGCAGATCCCGACGCTGGTGCGCGTCGGCATGCACAAGGATGCGCGGGGCCGGTGCGTCGCGGGCGGGCTCCTGCTGCAGCATCTGCCCGAGGGCGAGGAGGGACGCGAGCGGCTGCATACCAAGCTCGATCATCCCGAGTGGGAGCATGTCGAGGCGCTGGGGCGGACGATCGCGGTCGACGAACTCGCCGACGCCGCGCTGCCGCTCGAGACGCTGATCTGGCGGCTGTTCAACGAGGAGAGCGAGGTCCGCGTGCTGGAGGCGCAGGGCGTGGTGCGCGGCTGCCGCTGCACGATCGAGCACATCCGGACGGTGCTCGCGCGCTTCCCGCGTGAACAGCGGCTGGAGATGGCGGATGCCGATGGCGTGATCGCGGTCGATTGCGCCTTCTGCTCCACGGTATTTCCGATGAAGGTCGACGATTTGGCGGCGTGATCCGATCGCGCCTAACGCTTCGTTAACCTATCCGGGGCATAAGGATGCCATGCTGTTTCGGCGGCATGCTCTCTCCCCCGCCCGGACGACGGGCCACTTCGGGTCGCCTTCACGGCGACCCGTTCTTTTTTGGGGCGAGGCGACGGTTGCACTCGCCGCGCACTGCGCCTAGCTCGCGCGGATCATGACCCAACCACTTCCTGCGGTCGCGCTCGTCTCGGGCGGGCTGGATTCCCTTGTGTCGGCGGCGCTGGCCCGCGAGGCGGGGCACCCGCTGCTGGCGTTGTCGATCGACTATCATCAGCGACATCAGGTGGAGCTGGCCGCCGCCCGCCGCGTCGCGCGCGCGCTGGGCGCGATCCGGCACGTCGTCTTGCCGATCGATCTGTCGGCGTTCGGCGGGTCGGCGCTCACCGACGATGCGATCGCGGTGCCGAAGGATGGCGTGGGCGATGCGATTCCGGTCACCTACGTGCCGGCGCGCAACACGATCTTCATGAGCCTGGCGCTCGGCTGGGCGGAAGCGGCGGGCGCGCGCGACATCTATCTGGGCGTCAACGCGCTCGATTATTCGGGCTATCCCGATTGCCGTCCCGAATTCATCGCCGCGTTCGAGCAGATGGCGGAGCTGGCCACCAAGGCCGGAGTGGAGGGAACGCCGTTCCGCTTCCGCGCGCCGCTACAGCATATGACGAAGGCCGATATCGTCCGGGAGGGCGCACGGCTGGGACTCGATATGGGCATGAGCTGGTCGTGCTACGATCCCGCGCCGGGCGGCAAGCATTGCGGCCTGTGCGACAGCTGCCGCCTGCGCCACAAGGGGTTCGTGGAGGCGGGCGTTCCCGATCCCACCGTGTACGCCGTCACCCCGCCGGTCGAATGAGCGCCCGGGCATGAGCTATGCCGTCAAGGAGATGTTCCTCACGCTGCAGGGGGAGGGCGTGCAGGCCGGCCGTCGCGCCGTGTTCGTGCGCTTCGCCGGCTGCAACCTTTGGAGCGGGCGCGAGCAGGACCGTGCGACCGCGATCTGCCGCTTCTGCGACACCGATTTCGTCGGCATCGACGGGCTGGGGGGCGGCAGGTTCGCCGATGCCGCCGCGCTGGTCGCCGCCGTGGAGGGCTTCTGGGGCGAGGGCGCGGCGCGGCGCTTCGTGGTGCTGACCGGCGGCGAGCCGATGCTGCAGGTCGACGATGCGCTGGTCGCCGCGCTCCACGCCGCCGGGTTCGAGATCGCGATCGAGAGCAACGGTACGCTCGCGGTGCATCCGGGCATCGATTGGGTGTGCATCAGCCCGAAGGCCGGCAGCGAGACCATCCAGCGCTCGGGCGACGAATTGAAGCTGGTGTGGCCACAGCCGGGCACCGACATCGATGCGATCGAGCAGTGGGATTTCGCCAACTTCCTGCTCCAGCCGCTTGATGATGCGGCGGGCGACGCCAATGTCGCGGCGGCGATGGCGGTGGTGATGGAGCGACCGCGCTGGCGGCTGTCGCTCCAGACGCACAAGCTGCTGGGGCTACGTTAGGGCGCGGCGTCGCCGATCATGGCGATTGATGAACCGCCATGACCGCGCCGTCGTGGGTCAGCGCGCCGCGTACACCACGGTGCCGAACGGCTCGCCGCACTTCTTGACGACGAACTCGTCCTTCTTCCAGCAAGCCTTGTCGAAGCGCGGCAGGAACGCGGGCGTCAGATAGACCTCCATGCGCGGGAACTGCTGCTCGCCCCATGGCGTCAGGCTGTTGCGGACTTCGCGCATGCGCGACATCGCGATGTCGCCAAAGCCGCCGCGCGGCGTGTACAGCGCCTCTCGCCCGATGCTCGACGCGGTGGTGCAGAAACCGAATTGTGCCGCGACGGTCGCGAACCCGGAATAGGTACGGGTGCCGAACTGATCGAGCGCGTTCTGCCCGTCCTTCTTGGTCTTGGCCACCCGCTCGAAATACTTGCCGAGCATGGCATAGGATTGCGCCAGCTCCTGCTTGTGATCCGCCAGGATCGCATTGTAGTTCTGGACGCTCAGCAACGACGGCTCGAACTGGCATTGCAGCGCCGCGACGTTCAGCGCCGCGCGCATGTTCCACACCATCGCCGCGCGCAGCTCGTCGGCGGTCGCACCTGGCAGCGCCTGGCCGATCCCCGGCTCGTCGCCGCGAATGCGCTCGCCGCGCAGATCCTTGCTCTTCATGTAGAATTGCGCCGCCGCCGGCGACGCCGTCATCACGCCCGCCGCCAGCACCGCGGCGGTCCAGGCGATCCCCACCTTTTGCATGTCCCCAACACTCCTCGCACGGCTACGCCGCATGGGGTCTTTTACGATAATTTACCACCGCGACCCAAGGGCAAATCGACGCGCAGAAGATTCGGTTCGCCGCAAAACGTTTGCGATCGTTGCATTTGTTTGGCGGGCGTAACGGTTTTGCCGGGCAAAGAGAAAGGCCGCCCGGTTGCCCGGACGGCCTTTCGGATACAATCGCCGATGCGGCAGATTACATCGCGTTCGACATGCCGCCCATGTTCGACATCATCATGTCGTTGCTCATCATGGTGTCGTTGGCCATCATTCCGCCGTTCATCGCGCCGTCGACGGCGGTCATGTTGTCGGTCATGGTGTCCATGCCCTCGGTGGCGTTCATGTCGGTGACCATGGTGTTCTCGGTGCCCTCGGTCTTCGAGCCGCACGCCGAAACCGCGAGAGCGGCCGCCGCGAGAACCGAGCCACTCAGGACCTTGGTGATGACTGCACGCATGAAATTGCTCCCTAGACTATGGATTTGGCGACCGAGCGGTCGTTTTTTTGTTCCCAAACCGACGTGGACATTAATCACAGATGACCGGCCTCTCAAGTCTCGTTTTCACCCGGACAACTCAGGCTATTGAGAAAGGCCTCGGCGGTGAACGCCAGAGCCGCGTCGAAGGTTGCAGTATCGGCGGGCGCGCCGAGCACGGCGGCGCTGGTCACCGGGTATTCGGCCAGCCCGCACGGCACGATCCCGGTGAAGTGCAGCAGGTCGGGTGACAGATTGACCGAAAAACCGTGCAGCGTCACCCAGCGCCGCACGCGGATGCCGATCGCGCCGATCTTGGCCTCCTGCCCGTGGGCGCCTCGTGTCCAGATGCCGATCCGGCCCGGCGCGCGGAACGCCGCGATGCCAATCCGCGCCAACGCGTCGATCACCCAGCCTTCGACCGCGTGGACGAAGCAGCGGACGTCGCGTCCGCGCCGGTTCAGGTCCAGCACCAGATAGCCGACCCGCTGGCCGGGGCCGTGATAGGTATAACGGCCGCCGCGTCCCGCCGGCACCACCGGGAAGCGCGGGTCGATCAGCTCGCGCGGGTCCGCGCTCGTCCCGGCGGTGTAGACCGGCGGATGCTCCAGCAGCCAGACCAACTCGCGTGCCCTGCCCGCCGCGACCTGTTCGGCGCGCGCCTCCATCTCCGCCAGCGCCTGCGCATAGTCGGTCAGGCCGGGGCTTGTCCGCCACTCGATGCCCTGGGGGCCGGCGGCGCTGTCATCGTGATCGGTATCCACGCCGGACAGATGCGGGCGCGCGCCGCGCTTGGCAAGGCGACGCTGGCCATTGCCCGGCGCGGGAAGTGCTTCTACGCCCGGCGCGGGCAACCGTAGCTGGGACAAGGTGGCGATGGTCAGGATGAGCGATGTGGGGGATCGGACCGTCGACGTCCTGAAAGGGCGCGCGGGCATCCTCGCGGGGATCGCGTTGTTGACGCTGGTGCTGCCCGCGATCGTCGCGGGCGCGCTGGGCAATGTCGTGCCGTTGACCGATCCGTTCGTCGTGCTGGTGCCGGTGGTGCGCTTCGCGGTGCTCGCCCTGCTGCTGCTAGGGATGCTGGCGGTCACGGCGGTGGCCAGCGACCCGGCAGTCGATCAGGCGCTGGCGCTGCGCATCGCGGTGCGCCGCCTGCCCGCCGCGCTGGGGCTGCTCGTCGCGCTGGTGCTGATGGCCGTCGTCCTGTTCATCCCCGCCGGTGCGCTGCTGGCGCTGTCGGGCGCGACGCTCACCGCGGCCGGCACGCTCGACATGACCCGCGCGACCTCCGGCTATGCGGCGGGGGCGGGGCTGTCGGTGGTGCTGGCGGTCGTGCTGGGGCTTTGGTTCAGCGCGCGGATCGTCCCGCTGTTCGCGATTGTCGTCAACGAACGCCGGGGGTTCGGCGCGTTGCGGCGCAGCCTGGCGCTGACGCGTGGCGCGACGCTGCGGCTGATCGGCGTCCTGATCCTGTACTTCCTCGTCCTGACGGTGACGATGTTGGCGGTGACCTCGGTGGTCGGCGTCGTCGCGCGGCTGGTGTTGGGGGCCGAGGCGGCGGGCGCGGCGCGCTTCGTGGTCGCGGTGGCCAGCGCCTTGCTGTCCGCGGCGGCGACCGTGGTGCAGAGCGTGTTCTACGCGCGCTTCTACGTCGCCGCGTTCGAGCAGGAACAGCACCGGACGCCGCTGGCATGACGATCGGTTTCGCCGGGCTGCTGTCGATCGTCTGGCGGTTGTTCCGGCGCGATGCCGCGTTCGTGCTGCCGATCGTCGGCACGTTCATGTTCCTGCCGTCGTTCGCGGCGCTGCTGCTGTGCGATCCGGTCCCCCCGCTGCCGCCCGCGCCGCGTGACGAGGTGATCATGCAGGCGTGGATGAACAGCGTGGCGCTGTGGGGGCAGGGCAACGGCATCTGGTTCCTGCTGGCCGAGCTGGTCGGCACGTTCGGGATCGCGGCGGTCGCGCTGTTCCTGCTGGAGCCGGATCGGCTGACCGTCGGGCAGGCGCTGGGCCAGGCGGTGGTGCGGCTGGTGGCGTTCGTGATCGCGAGCATGGCGATCGCGGTGCCGGTGTCGCTGGGGTTGTGGTTGCTGGTGCTGCCGGGCCTGTATCTCCAGGCGCGGCTGATCGTCGCGGTGCCCGCGATGGCGCGCCATCCCGCGCTCCGCCCGCTGGCCTCGCTGCGGCTCAGCTGGAAGATGACCAAGGGACTGGACCGCGCGGTGACGGGCGCGCTGGTCGCGCTGTTCTTGGCGCAATGGCTGGCGGTATCGCCGCTGCTCCTCGCCGACGAGACGCTGCGGCAGGGCGCGACGAACCCGCTGGCGCTGGCGCTGGTCGACGCGCTGATCGCCGCGGTCGGCGCGGCCTATGCGCTGGCGGTGCTGCTGCTGGGCGTCGTCGCTTACCGCGTGCGGGCGAGCAGGGGCACCTGAGGCGCCGCGTCGGCGGGCAGCACGCCCAGCACGCGCGGATCCGCGAATGTCTCCACGGTGCGCCGCACCGCCACGAACCCCTGGGCGCGATAGAAGCCCAGCGCACGGGGATGGTCGAGCGTACAGGTGTGCAGCCACACCCGTTCCACCCCGCCGCGCCATGCGAGCGCGAGCGCGCATGCCATGAACCACCGCCCTAATCCGCGCCCGGCCAGCTCGGGCACCAGCGCGAAATAGCCGATCTCGCACGCCCCGCCCGTGCGGAAGTCCAGCTCGAGCATCCCGACCTCGATCCCGGCGCGATCGAGGACCGCATGGACCTCGACTGCCGGATCGTGGACGATCGCCACCAGCGCGGCATCGTCGATCACCAGGCGCGAGAACCACAGCCACGGCCCCCCCACCCGGCGGAACAGCGCGCGATAGTTCTCCGGCGCGGGCCGCTCCCAACGCACCAGCCGCAGCGGGGCGTCGGGCAGCGCCCGGGCGCGCGGGCGACGCGTCATCTCCAGCGTGGTGACGATCGTGGCGACGTGATCGTCGGGGACCGCGTTCAATCCCATGTCGCGACCGGCGGCAGGCTCATCAGGATCGCGTCGATGTTGCCGCCGGTCTTCAGCCCGAACAGCGTGCCACGATCATAGACCAGGTTGAACTCGGCATAGCGCCCGCGCCACACGCGTTGCTGCGCCACGTCGGCCTCGCTGAACGGCATGTCCATCCGCCGCCGCACGATCCGCGGGAAGGCGTCGAGGAAGGCGCGCCCGACATCCTGCGTGAACGCGAAGTCGCGCGCGAAATCGCCCTCCAGATGGTCGTAGAAGATGCCGCCGACCCCGCGATGCACCCGGCGGTGCGGGATGTAGAAATAATCGTCGGCCCATTTGCTGAAGCGCGGATAATGCGCCGGGTCGTGCGCGTCGCAGGCGCGGCGCAGCGTCGCGTGGAAATCCTCGGTATCCTCCGCGATCGGCAGCGGCGGGTTCAGGTCCGCGCCCCCACCGAACCAGCGCTTGGTGGTGACGAGGAAGCGCGTGTTCATGTGGACGGCGGGCACGTGCGGGTTGGCCATGTGCGCGACCAGGCTGATCCCCGTGGCGAAGAAGCGCGGATCGTCGCCCGCGCCGTGGATGGTGCGCAGATCGGAAGAGCGTCGTGTAGGGAAAGAGTGTA
>CAJYSA010000022.1 GCA_913777325.1 uncultured Sphingomonas sp.
GATGCGGCGTCGCAGGCGGCCGCTGATCAGGCCACGCGTGACGCGGCCCGTGCCGCCGCCGACGCGGCGCACGCCTCGGACGAGGTGGACCGCGCCGGGCGCGACAAGGCCGCGCGCGACGCCGCGAAGGCGGCGGCCGACCAAGTGGCCGCCGCCGCGCAGGACAGCGAGCGCGTGGGACGCGATCAGGCGGACAAGATCGCGAAGGACGCGGCCAAGGAGGCGGAAAAGGCCGCCAAGGAGGCCGCAAAAAACGCCGAGGCGATCGCCAAGGCGAATGAGGAGGCGGCGCAGGCGGTGGCGCGCGCCGAGCAGGCGGCGCGCGACAAGGCGGCGCGGGATGCCGCGAAGCTGATCGCCGATCAGGAGGCAGCGGCGGCGCGCGAGGCCGACCGGGTCGCGCGCGAGGCGGCAGCGGCTGCTGCTGCGGCGGCGGCAGCGGAGGCGGATCGCGTGACGAAGGCCGCCGCCGACGCTGCGGCGCGTGCCGCCCAGGCGGCCGCCGATGCGCAGAAGGCGGCCGCCGACAAGGCCGCCGCCGAGGCGGCCAAGCAGGCGCAGGATCTCGCCGCCCAACAGGCGGCGCGCGACGCCGCGGCGGCGGCGCTGGCCGCGCAGCAGGCGGCGCAGGCGAAGGCCGCGTCGGATGCGGCACAGGCGGCCCAACTGGCGGCCGAGGCCGCCGCCAAGGCCGCGCAGGATGCCGCCGCCGCGCAGGATGCCGCCGCCAAGGCCGCGCAGCAGCAGGCGCAGAGCACCCTGCAGGACGCGGCCAAGGCGGTGCAGAACGTGGTGCAGGGGACGACCCAGCAGGTGCAGGAAACGGTGAAGAAGCTGATCAACCCGTTCGGCAAGTGACGGCGCGGCGGAGCGGGCGGGTCAGCCGAGCCCGGCGCCGCGCCGCACCGCCAGCCCGGCGGCAACCCAATCGACATCCTCGCCTTCGATCGCGATCGCGGTGCGCAGGTGATCGCGCACGATCCCCAGCAGCGGCATCGGCACGCGCGACGCGCTGGCCGCCGCGTCGACCAGCCCCATGTCCTTTAGCCCGAGCGGAGCGGTGAAGCCTGCCGGGCGGAAGCGATCCTCGACCAGAAAGTCGCCATAGGTCTTGTAGATCGGGGCGCCGAACAGCGTGCCGGTCAACACGTCGAGCAGGGTGCGCCGCGGAACACCGCCCTTTTCGGCGAGCGTCATCGCCTCCGCCATCGCCTCGACCGCAGCCATGATCATGAAATTGCCCGACAGCTTGACCAGATTGGCCGCCGGGGGCGCATCGCCGACGCGGTAGGTGCGCTGCCCGATCGCGTCGAACAGGGGGGTGCAGCGGTCCAGGGCGCTCGCCTCGCCCGCCGCGACCACGAACAATTGCGCCGCCTCCGCCGCGGCGGGGCGCCCGAACACCGGCGCCGAGACGAAGCCGCCTGGCCCTGCCCCGTCGGCCAGCCGCTCCGCCAAGGCGACGCCGATCGTGCTGTGCGAGACATGCAACGCCGGCGTACCGGCGATTCCCGCCGTGCCGAAGACGACCTCTTCCACCGCCTGATCGTCGGAGAGCATCGTCATCACGACCTCACCCTGCGCCGCGTCGGCGGGAGAGGCGGCACGGATCGCGCCCCGGTCGAGCAGCGCCGCGACCTTGCCCGGCGAGCGATTCCAGACGGTGACCTCATGCCCCGCCGCAAGCAGGTTGGACGCCATCGCCGCGCCCATCCGCCCCAGTCCGATAAAACCGACCTTCATCATCATCCTCTCCCGCCAGCGCGTGCGCGGCGAGGACGTGCGAGGCGGCGCGGGTGTTCCGGCTATTGCACCGCCACGGGGAACGACAGCGTCAGCGTCGCGCCCGCCGGCACGCGACCGCGCGGGCGAAAGCGGATCGCATTGGCCTGTTGCGTGTCCTGGCCGGGGACATACGCCCAGGTCGCGCCCTGATCGACCGAGAAGTCGACGTCGTCGGTGGTGCTGGCCGGCCCATCATAGCGAAAGGCGACCGCAGCGTTCGAGGGGTTCGCGGCGAAGGTGATCGGCGCCGTGGCGGCGGTGCCGTCGCCATCGAGCGCGAGCGTCTGGTGCGGCGCGACGGGTACGACGACGGTGACGTTGCCATCGGTAGCGACGATGTCGGGGTTGTTCAGCGCGACGTCGATGCGGCGCTTGCCTCCCGGCACCGCCTTGGGGAAGGTGGTGCCGTTCACCGGATCCCAGGTCGTCCGGCTGGTGGCGGTGATGGTCAGCTTCTTCGCCGCGACCGTCAGCGTGATGTCGACGACGGTGGTCGCGGTGTCCTTCTCCAGCCCCAGTACGCACGCGCCCAGCGCGCCGATGCTCTGGCAGATATACCAGTCCCACTTGATCGTCAGCCTATCGGTATAGCTGCCCTCCGGCGGCGGCGAGGCGGCGCCGGGACGCGCGAAGAACGGCAGATCGGCGCTGGTTCCGCCCAGCAGCCCCAGCACGTTGAGCAGGTCGTTCTGCATATAATCGACCGTGCCGTTGTTCGCGATCGTCACCGTGGCGTTCGGATCGGCGGACAGCACATAGGGGATCGCGGCGGCGGTGCCGGTGACCGGTGCAAGCTTCAGCGCATTGCGGCTCTGGAACGTGGCCTTGATGTAATTGCCGCTGAGCACCTTGAGCAGCCCGGGGGAGCATGTCAGCCCCGCGCGGCTGCGCAATGCCGGCACCGCCCCGGCGGCGGTCGCGGCGGGAGAGAAACTGCCCAGATCGGTGGAGAGCGACGCGGTGGCGGTGCAGGCCGCCGCCTCCGCTTGCGGTGCGGCGACGAGCATGGCGACGGCGAGCAGCAGCGCACCGCACAGGGACCAGAAACGATGATGCGCGATGCCGGACAACGATGCCTCCCAGGCGCTCGACGAAGACCCGCGTGTAGCGAGAATCGTCTAACAGTCTGTGAAGATGCTTTTTTCCGCGGCGTTGATCGTGGCGATCGCCTGTTCGCAGGCGTGATGCGTATCGGGGGCGATGGCACGCGTACCGTCGGCGATCGGCAGCCAGTGCCGGCCCAGCTCCGCAAAGCCCAGCGTGCCGGCGAGCCCCGCGATCCGATGCGCCTCTCCGGCACGCGCCGTCTCGTCCTCGCCAGTGCAGGCACGCACCAGCATGTCGCGCAGGCCGTGGAGCAGCCCGGCGACCGCCGCCGCTCCGAAAGTATCGGCCAGCCGCTCCACCGCCGCCAGCGGATCGCCAGCGGATACTTGACCGGGAAGGGGCGCGGGAAAGGGCTCCATGCGACGGTCATATCACTGGAATTGCTTCAGATTGGTTGATTAAACTCTAGACACGGCCCGACAGTGCTCCAATCTGGGCAATCGGCAATTAATTCAAGTAAGTCCGTATGTTGGCTGATGAAGGGCAGAGGCGTGGAGGGCGGGCGCTGGTGGCGGATGATCATCCGCTGACCCGCGAAGGACTGGCGATGGCGGCGCGTGTGGCACTGCCGGGCGTGACGGTGGTCGCGGCGGGATCGATCAGCCAGGCGCGCGACGTCACCGAGCGCGGCACGCTGCGGATGATCCTGCTCGATTTCGACCTGCCCGACGCACGCGGGTTTTCCGGCCTGCTCACGCTGCAGATGCACGCGCCCGACACCCCGATCGTGGTCGTCACCGCCAGCCAGGAGCCGCGGCTGGTGGAGGCGGCACGGGCGGTCGGGGCGGCGGGGTATCTGTTCAAGAGCCTGCCGCTGGATGAAATCGCCGGGCGGCTGCGGCGGATCGATGCCGGGCAGACCGACTTTCCCGCCGTGTCGCAGAATACGGCGGCTGGCCTGTCCGGGCTGCTGGAGCGACTGGCGCGGCTGTCGCCCGCGCAGCGCGCGGTGTTGCTGGCGCTGGCGGATGGCCGCTCGAACAAGGAGATCGCACGCGAACTGGCGGTGACGGAGGCGACGATCAAGGCGCACCTGACCGCGATCTTCCGCAAGCTGGACGTGCGCAATCGTGCGCAGGCGCTGCTCGCCGCACGACCGTTGATCGGCGATGTCACCGCGTGAGTGCGAGGGGCGTGCCGGAGCCGCCGTCGCGATGGCGCTTCTTCATGGCGGCGGCGCTGATCCCGGCGGTGTTGGCCGCGCTGATCGGCTGGACTGGCGTGGAATATCGCCAGTCGCTGGCAGCGCAGGAGGAAGCGGCGCGCTCGTTCGCGCGGGAGCGGGCGCAATTGATGCTGCTATCCGCGCTGAAGGACGCCGAGACCGCGCAGCGCGGCTTCCTGCTGACCGGGGATCCGGCTTTTCTGGCGCCCTATGCGCCGGCGCGGGCAGCGGCAGCGCGGTTGCTCCCCCGGACGGGCGCCGCGCTGGAACGGCAAGTGGCGGCCAAGTTCGCCGAACTGGACGACACGATCGCGGCGTTTCGCGCCGGAGACGTGACGGCGGCACGGCGCGCGGTGGCGTCGGGTGAGGGCAAGCGGATCATGGACGGGCTGCGCGAGGCGGTGGAGCGCGCCGGCCATGCCGAGCATCGCCTGACCGCGGAGCGGCTGGCGGCGTATCGGCAGCATCGCGACGACAGCCGGCAATTGCTGACGGTGACGGCGATGCTGTTCACGCTGTTGCTGATCGCGATCACCGTGGCGCTGTGGCGGTCGCGCTGCGATCGCTACCGGGCGGCACTGGCGGGGCATGAGGTGGCGGAACGCAACGCCGCGATCCTGGCGAGCACCAGCGACACGTTGCTGATCGTCGATCCCACCGGATCGATCGAGATGGTCAATGCGGCGGGCGGCGCGCTGTTGGGCTATGCGCCCGAAGAACTGGCGGGCTGCGAGCTGGCAACGGTGCTGGCACCCGAGGCGGGCGGCGGCGACTTGAGCGACCGGAGCGTGCGGCCGGCGCGGGACATGCTGCCCGAGCGCCGCGCGCGGCGGCGTGACGGCCGCGAGTTGATCGTCGATATCGCGGTGGGCGTGATGCAGTTGCCGACGGGCGAGCATCTGGTGCTGTCGCTGCGCGACGCGTCGGAGCGGCTGCGGCTGGAACGCGCAAAGGACGAGCTGATCTCGACCATCAGCCACGAGCTGCGCACGCCGCTGACGTCCGTCGTCGGCTCGCTCGCGTTGCTTCGCGCCGCCGAGGAAGAGGGGTGGTCGGCGCAGACGCGACGGTTGATCGATATCGCCGACAACAATGCGCGACGGCTGATCCGCCTGATCAACGACATGCTGGAGATCGACCGGATCGAGAGCGGGGAGTTGCCGATCGCGCGCGAACCGCTGGATCTGCGCACCGTCACCGCACAGGCGGCGCTGGATGGTGAGGGGCTGGCACAGGGACGCGGCGTGCTGCTGGTCGACGACGTGGCGGCGGCACCGGTGCCGGTGGCGGGGGATGCGGGCCGTTTGTTGCAGGTGGTCATGAACCTGGTGTCGAACGCTGTGCAGGCGTCCACGGGCGGCGATCGGGTGACGCTGCGCGCGCGGGTGACGAACGGGCGCGCGACGGTGAGCGTGGAGGATCGCGGCGGCGGTATTCCCGAGGCATTGCGTCCACGATTGTTCCAGCGGTTCCAGTCGCATCGCGCCGCCGGTGGTACGGGGCTGGGGCTGGCGATCGCGCGCGAGATCGTCCGGCGGCTGGACGGGACGATCGGCTTCGAGGACCGCGTGGGCGGCGGCACCCGGTTCGTGTTCGACCTGCCGCTGCTGCGCGGTGAAGGGGAAGGTGGGGTATCGGCATGACGCGACCGTTGCGGCTGCTCCACATCGACGATGACGACGACATCCGGGCGATCGTGGCGCTGGCGCTGGCGCGCGATCCGGCGATCATCCTCACGGCGACGGCATCGGCGAGCGCGGCGCTGGAATGGGTTCGAGCGGGGCAGGGGTTCGACGCGGTGTTGCTCGACGTGACGATGCCGGAGATGCCGGGACCGGCGTTGCTGCGCGCGCTACACCAGGGCGACCCGGCGCTGCCCGCGATCTTCATGACCGCGCAGAGCCGCGCGCACGAACTGGTCGCGTTGTATGCGGCGGGTGCGACCGGGGTGATCGTCAAGCCGTTCGATCCCCTGACGCTGGTGGCGCAGGTGCGCGCGCTGCTGCCGTAGCGTCATCAGCGGGCGAGCGGCGCGCTGCGATCCAGCTTCAGCCGGACGGTGACGAAGGGACCCTGCCGCGTGTAGCGATCCTGTGCGACGTCGCGGTCGCGATAGCCCGCGACGTTGTAGCCCGCGCTGACCCACAGGTCGCGCACCGGCGAGACGCCGACGCTGGGCCCCGCGCTGAAGGCCAGCGTGTGGCTGCTGATGCCGTGCTGGACCGATCCCTGCAGACCCAGGTCGATGCGCGGTCCGATGTCGCGCCGCACCTCCGCGCCGACCACCTGCGTCAATCCGGTATAATCGTCGCTGCCGAAGCTGCCGCGCACCCATTTGATGCCATGATAAACCGTCATTTCGGTGCCGTGGCCCACCCCTTCCGCGCCACTGCGATAGTTGAGCGCGATGTTGTTGATCGCCCGCGTCGTGGCGCGGAACAGGTCGCCCCCCGCCGCGATGCCCAACACGTTGCGTTCGGCGACGCCGCCGTCGGCGCTGTCGTTGCGCAGCTGCAGCCGTTCCAGGATCGACCAGCGGCTGTCGAGCGGACGCCACGCCAGCGCGGCATCGGCGGTGAACGACGAAGCGCCGCGGATCCCGTACCAGCGCACGCCCAGCGCCAGCGAGCGCCCCTCGCCCAGCGGGCGCAACAGGTTGGTGGTCAGCCCATAGCGATTGCCGAGATCGCTGGCGCGATATTCGGCGCGCCCGTTCCACGACCAGCGCGCCGCACGGTAGCTGGCGCCCATCGTCACCGCCGCATAGTCGCCACCGCCGGTATCCTGCACCGTTACGCCGGGCGCGAGCGATCCGAAGGCGGTAACCGCGGCACCGGCGGCGGCGCGCCCGCGCATCGTGGTGCTGGCGTCGAGCGTCGCGTCGATGATCCAATGCGGGCCGATCGGCAGCGACTGCGCCAGCCCGTATTGCGCGAACAGCCGCTGCGCATTCTCGCTGCCGGTCGCCTGCTGGTTCAGCGTGGTCATCACCTTGCCGCCGGTCCAGGGCGCGACATCGAAGCCGACCCGCGCGGTCTGCGCATCACGCCCGGCGCCCTGCGCGACCTCATAGCCGCCGATCAGCCGCACCGCCGGTGTGATGCGGTAGCCGGCGGTAAGCTGGTGCCGCGCGGGGAAATCGAGGCTGCCCTTTTCGCCACCCGGGGCGAATTGCGTCTGCCCGGTGAGCGTCAGCTTGCCATCAAGCGCCGCCTGCGTGCCGCCCAGCGTCAACAGCCGCGAGTTGCGGTCGGCGCCGTCGATGCCGCGATCGCTGGCGAGCTGCGCACCGGCAAACACGGTGCCATGATCGTGTCGCCATTCCAGCCGCGTGTCGATCGCGGTGCGCTGCCCGGCGCCATCCAGTTGCTGCTGATGCCAGCCGGTTGCGATCAGCGACAGGCGCGGATCGATCTGGAAGCGACCGTCCATGCCGATGCGGCGCGCCCCGGCCTCAACCACATTCTGCTGCGACACGCCGAAATTGCGATCCTGCTGACGCGCATAGATCAGCACGTCGGCGCGAGGGCCGTGATGTTCGGCCTCCGCCAGCCATGCGCGCCCGGCGTCCAGCCCGCCGCGCCCGCCGCTCGCCGCCTCGGCCCGCAACTCGGTGGTGGCGGTCAGCCGTGCGCGCAGGTCGACGGCGAGCAGATCGGCGGTCGCGGTGGTCTCGTCGTGCAGCGCGGTCGCGCCCAGCTCGACCTTGCCGTTCGCCAGCCGCACCGCGCCGCGCCCGCCCGCCACCTTCTTGCGCCCGCTGCCATAGGTCTCGTAATCGACGACGATGACCACCGGGTTGAGGTTCGCGTCGCGGGTGAGCACCGGCTCGCGGAAGCGGATCGTGCCGGCACCCGCGTCGATGTCGTAGTCGATGTGCCGCGTCATCAAGGTGGTGGCGACGATCCGCTCGGGACGGAAACGGTCGCGCACTTCGATGCGCAGCTTGTCGCTGTTGGGCACGATGTCGCGCGCGGCCAGGCGGTAGGGGCCTGACAGGCCGTTGCCGGGGATCTCGTCGCGAGCGTAGCGTTCATCGGTGTGCGCGGCGAAGGCGCTGAACAACAGGCGGCGGCCGTCGTATTCGGCCTTCACGCCGTTCAGCGTCCGGCTGTAGCGCCCCAGCCGCGTCGCGGTCAGCCCGGTTTCATAGTCGCCGAACAGCGCATAGACGTCGCGCCGCTCCAGCCGCAGGTACAATTTGCGATCGGTGGGCGCGTCATAGCCCTGGCGCGTGCCGTCGCCATAGACCGTATAGTAGCGGTCGGGATCGATCGTGCCCAGCAAGCCGCGCGTGCGATCCCGCTGCCGCTCGCTATCGTAGGCGAGGGTCGCCAGCCACGAGCCACGGATCCGGCCTTTGGCATAGAGCGCCAGTTGCCCGTCGCGCACCATGCGACCACGTGCCAGCGGTGCGCCATGACGGCGCAGCGTGTCGTAGCCGATCGTGCCCGCACCGAAGCCGACCAGGGTCAGCCCCCGCGACGGCGCGGCGAGCCAGCCGGTGACGTCGATCGTGCGGCGCGTATCGCGGTCGGCCAGATCGACCTGCGCGCGGACCTGTCCACTCTGCATCGTCGGTTCCAGCGCGATGAAGGCATAGCCGTCGTCACCGACCACCTGCGCGCTGTGCGTCGCACCATCGGCGACCTGCCCCCGCTCCTGCGCGATCGCGACATCCTCGGCCACCGCATAGGGCGCGGCGACGCGCACGGTCAGCAGCGTGCCGGCGCGTGCCGGCCGGCCCTGTGCATCGGTGGCACGCAACGCCAGCAGCGGACGCGTCAGACCATCGGCGACCAGCCGGCTCTTGTCGGCTACCGCGACGACCTGTGCCGGGTTACCCGCGTAATGGACGACGCGCGACAGCGTGGCGGCTACCCGCCCGTCCGCCTCCAGCACGCGCGCGACCAGTTGATTGTCGCCCGCCGTCACCGGCACACCCGACCAGCGTGCAATCGCGATCGTGCCGCTTCCATCGGTGTCGGTGCCGTCGAACGCGAGCGGATCGGTGGGCGTGCCGTTGATCGTCAGCGCGACGCGCTGACCCGGGCGATGCTTGATGACGACGCGGATCGCGGGCGCGCGGGGATTGTGGTCGGGCTCCGGGAACAGCAATTCGATACCCGGCGCCTGTCCGACGAACCAGTCGCGCCCGCCACCCGCCGCCGCCGTATCGGCGCGCACCGGCACCGGCAGCGCGGTGTCCGCCGCCGCGCCGCGTCCGGTGGGGCGCAACTGGAAGTCGACACGCTTCAGCAGGCCGCCGTCGCTTTCGACAAAGCGCGAGGTGGCGCTGCCGGCCTGGCGCGTGTCGGCATCGCACGCCACCGGCTCGTGGCTCGCGGGGACCGACGCGCGATCGAGCGCGACGATGTGGCGGCCGGCGCGCACGCCCTCGAAATGGTAGAGGCCGTCCTTGTCGGTGACGACGAACGTGCCGTCCTCCAGCAGCAGGCGGATGCCGCGCACGCCGCGCCGGCCCTCGGCCGGATCGCCGCAGGCGCCCTCCGTCACGCGTCCGATCACGGTGAAGCCATCGGTGAACAGCAGCGGGCGGATGCGGATCGCCGCCGCCGCCTCGTTCCCGGTCACGCCCGCGCTGCCGGTGGCCAGCACCCGGTTGACGGTCTCCCCCGATGTCGCTCCCGCCGCGATCGTGACCGCGTAGCGCAGCTCGACGGTGGCGCGCGGCGCGATCTCGGCCACGGTGAAGGTCAGTTTGCGACCATCGGGCGCCAGTACCGGCTCGCCCACCCCGCGCGTCGAGCCGGGTTGGTAGCGCAGGCCCGCCGGCAGCAGATCGGTGACCGCGACGTCGCGCGCCGGCGCCTCGCCCCGGTTGGTGACGGTGACGCGATATTGCACGATGTCGCCCGGCGCCGCTTCTCGGGTGGAGGCGGTCTTGAACAGGAGCAGCACCGTCTCCCCGTCGCGGTCAAGCGGGATGTCGGAGTAGAAGGGTTCGGGTGAGGTGATCGTGAAGGGTTCGCCGAACGACGCCGCGTTGATCATATACGGCTGACCGCCCGGATCGCGCAGCGTCGCCAGCGCCTCGCGGCTGCGGGTCGATGGCGCGTGGTAGCGGCCCGGCGGCACGATGCGCAGGTGGTACGTGCCGGGCGCGACCAGTGGGAAGCGGTAGTTGCCGGTGGTGAACGGATAGGGCCGCCCGCTGGAATCGGTAGCGGATCCGCCGGTGATCACCGTGGAGGGATAGCTGCTGATCCCGTCGTCGCCGAACACGGTGGCCGGGCGGCCGTCGGCGTCGAGCAGCGATATCTCCGCGCCGTCGATCAGCGCGCCGGTGCTGGAATCGAAGACAAAGCCGGCGGGATCGATCAGCAGCGACGCCTCGCTAGGGTCACTGACGTCGTTGCCGGGGAAGGACAGACGCAGCTTCACGCCGCGTGCGCGGGCGGGGTCGCAGGCCGACAGCTCGGGATGGGTGCCGACCGCGGGGACGCCGCCGGCGAAGACGCCGGTGTCCGCACCGGTTTCGAACAGCGGCAGCTTGGCCGTGCCCTGGCTGGTCTCGACATCGATATAATTGGTCTCGCGGACGCGCGCGTCGCGATTGTCGCCCGGCGCCTCCAGCACGATGATCATCGGTTGCTTCGTGTCGATCGTGCGCAGCGGGGCGGCGCGCGCGAGATCGGCGGCGTCGATCGGGGCGGGCGAGAAGCGCGGCTCCGGCACCAGATCGCAGCGCATGCCGTCGAACCGATAGCCCACTGGTGGCAGGCGGAACGTGAGCGAGGTCGGGCGCCGGGCGCGATCGACCTCCAGCGTCACGGTGTTCGACGCGATGACGGTGCGCGCGGCCGGGTCGCCGAACGTCAGCTGCGCGGTGTTCGCGATGCGCGTCGTCTGCGCCGTCGACGGCAGCGCGGCAAGCGTGCACAATGTCGCGATCGCAAGATCGCGAAGCGGGGTCAGGACGAGGCGGGCACGCGCAAAGGGCATGAGTTATCCCTGCCCGGCGCGCGGGGGGACGCGCGCCGGGTGGTGGTAGAACAAGGGAAGGGACGAGCGTTCGGCGGCTAGTCGATCGTGACCTTGAACGACGCCGCGACCGACCCGCCACCGCCGACGCTCGCCAGATTGACCATCACCTTCTTGGCGACGCCATCGAAGGCGGCGGTGTAGCCGTCGGTCTCGGTCGCATCGTCGGCATCGTCATCCTCGACCGATCCGTTGACGTTGCACGCTACGCCCAGGGTGCCCGGCGTTCCGATCGAGATCGAGCCCGGCACATAGGTGGTGTGCCCGGGGATCGCGTCGTTGAGCGTGATCGCGTTTGCGCCGGTGGTGAGCGTGGCGTTGCGGACCAGCAGGCAATATTCGACCGTCGCGCCCGGGATCGCCTTGGGATTGGCGGAGCCCAGCCCGTCGGCCAGCACGCGCGCCGACTTCGTGACGCTGAGCGCCACGTTGTTCACCGCGACATGCCAGCCGGAATAGGCGCGCCCCTGGCCGTTGCGTGCGATATCGCCGAGCAGCGCGCCGTCGCTGTCATCGTCGGCGAACACGATATCGACGACATTGTCGGCCCCGGCCAGGTTCAGATCGGTGCTGACCAGAATGGCGCCCTGCGTATTGGCCTGTCCGCCCGCCGCCGCGATGACATGGAGCGAGTTGTACGCATATTGCGCCCCGGCCTGATTGGGGACGTTGCCGACGATGAACACCGTCGCCGAAGCATCCGGGGCGAGTTCGTCGATATAGGTCTGCGTATCGACGCCCGCGTCGTAGCGGCCGTTGCCGTTGGAATCGACATAGGCGCGCAGGGACGTGACGTCGAAATTGTCGCTGCCCGGAAACAGCCCCAGCGAGATGTTCTGCTGATCGGGATCGAGCAGGAAATCCTGCACGTCGTTGGTCAGATTGGTGACGCGGAAGGTCGTGACGACGTTCTGGTCGCCCAGATTGACGACGGTCGGCCCGGTCTGCGCGGTGACGACGGTGAAGTTCACCTTCTTGTCGACGACGAACGAGGCGGTGGTCGACTGGATCGACTGGTTAGTGCCGTTGACCGAATAGGTCACCGAGGCGGTATTATCGATCCGCGTGCCGGCGGTGGTCAACTGTGCGGCGGGCGTCTGTGCCTGCGCCGCGCCACCGCTGAGCACGGTGCCGGCGACGCCCGCCAGCAGCAGGGGAATGCTTCTCTTCACGAACATGGGTCGGTCTTTCCTTCGGGGTTGACGGGGCAGTGGGTCACTTCAGCACGGCCTGGAAGGCGACCGTGCCCGATGCGCCGGGGGCGAGCGGGCGCGGCAGTCGCCAGCGCACATGGGTCACGTCGTCGGGGCCGATCGCGCGCCCGGCGCTCAACTGCGCCAGCGTGCCGTAGCGGCGACCGTCGACCGACAGCTCCGGGGCGGGGCTGTTCGCGGCCGGCGCGCGATAGGCGACGGCACTGGGCACCGGATTGTCGAACACGAGATCGGCCAGCGGCTGCGTACCGGTGTTGCGATAGGCCAGGGTGAACACCACGCGGTCACCGGGGACGACGCGGCGGGCGGGGACCAGCGCGATGCGCGTCGTCCCGTCGGCGGCGCGCTGCTTGGCCTCGACCATGACCTGCGACGTGACCACCAGAGGGCCGGCGGCGAGCGCCGGGGCCGCCGCCAGCGCGGCGCCGGCAAGAAAGAACGAACGGAACAACATGGTCAGGCTCCTCACAGGATGATGGCGTTGAAGCGGATCGTGCGGACGGCACCGGCGATCATGTCGCCCAGCGCGACGCGCACGGTGTCGCCGTCCAGCCGCCCGGCATCGCCATCGGCGGCGTCCGACAGCGGCTGATCGTCGAGTGCGATGCTGCCGGGGACGAAGCGCGTTCCCGCCGGCACCGTGTCGCTCAGGTCGACCGCGGCGCAGGCGCGAGTGAACCGCGCGGTCAGCGTGTAAGTGACGATCGCACCGCGCACGGCGCGCGTGCCGCCACCGGGAGAGGCGACCGACTGCGCCTTCTCCAACTGCGCGGCGGGGGCGGCACCGGGGGCGATCAGCCGCACATCGGCGGTGGCGCGCCCGCCGGTGGTGCCCAGCATCGTGCCGGCGGAGGCATCGGCGATCGCGGTGGCGGTGATGATCGTGCCGTCAGCGGCGGTGCCCGTCGTCAGTACGAAGATGCGCTGGTTCGCGCCCGGTGCCAGGGTGACGCTCGTGGTCGCGGGATCGCGCGCCGGATCGTAGCGACCATCACCATCGGCATCGACGGCGATCAGCGCCACGCTGACCGTGTCACGATCGGCACGCGCGTCGATCCGATAGGTCGTGGCAGCGTTGCCGGGATTGCCGACGACAAACGGCACCGGTTGCGGCTGGGCGCCGATTTCGACCGTGGGGCGCTCGGCGGCGATCGCGGCGTCGACCAGCGGATCGACGGTGATCGAGACGGTGTTGCTGTCGATGGTGAGCGGCGCGTCGCCGGCCAGCATCAGCGTGAGGTGCGCGGTGTTGGCGATCCGCGTGCCGGCCGGGGTTGCCGCACGGGCGCCGGGCGCGGCGGTCAACCCCGCCACGATCGCCATCATCACGCCCCCGCTGCGCATCGTCATCGCACCCTTCAGACGTCCCCTGTGGACGCGAGGGCCGTTCAGCGGCACGGGTGGTTAAGTCGGTCCTAGCTAAGTCGCTGCACCAATTGCGGATTCGACCTAAGTCTGACGTTAGACGGTATCTGGCGGTACTGCCTCTCCCCGGGAGTTCTCCTCCGGGAACGAAGCGGGCTTACGGCCTCAACCGGCGTCAGCCAGCCAAGCGCTGTGTGAGGCCGGCTCTCGTTGTAGTCCCGCCGCTACGACTCGATCTTGGCACGGGCGTCGGCCAGCGACAGGAACCCGGGCGCGTTCAGTCCACGATCGCGATCAGCGCCATCAGTGCAAAGCCGCACCAGGGCGCCAGTTGTCGCGCGATGCCCAGCGCCTGTGGCATCGTGCGATGGCGCTGCAGGCCGAAGTGCAGGAACGTCCCGGCACCGAGTGCGAGGATCGTCGGTTTGACCAGAGGCCAGGCCTGCTCCTGTCGCGTGGCCACCGCGCCCAGCACGACGCCGAGTGGCAAGGCGACGACGAATGCGCTCTGCACGATCATCGCTCTGCGGCGGGACAGCGAGCTGTCGGTCAGTATCTGCGCCAAGGAGAAGGACGCTGCGCCCTTGTGCGCAATGAGCGCGAGAAACAGCACCAGAATGGCGGCCTGGCGCGAGGTGGCCCCCAGCGCCGCGCCTGCCAGAAAGCTGTGGGCGGCCAGTGCGATGGCGGCGGCGAGTGCGGGGGCAGCGGACCGGCCGCTGCCCCATGCCAGACGTTCGAGCAGGGCGAGGCCCATGATCGTCGCGCCGCAGATGACGAACGGCCAGGGATAGCTGGCACCATAGGTCAGATAGCCCTGCGCGGAGTCGGGCAGCATGTGGATCAGGCCCGCGCCCAGGAAGATGCCGGTGGCCAGCGCATCCGCGGTGGCGGCGATGGAGGACCTGCGTGAAGACCGGGGCGTGCGGAATACCGGTGCGGCTGCGGCCATCGCGACGACGACCAGTATCGCGGTGAGAAGAGCGAGAAGAAGGTCACGGTGCATGATGCTGCTGCTTCCGTTCGATCCCGTCCGAGGTAGAGGGCGCTCGTTTGTCGCCCGTTCCGCCGCACGCTGGTGAATTGACGCAAGGCCTCGAGCGCGCGGGCGAGGCGACCGAGTGCCTTGCCGCTAAAGCGCTGCGTTCATGGCGGCTGCCACTGCGCGCAAGGACAAGGATGACCGGGGCTTTGGCGGCGCGGTGTTCCGCCGTGCGTCATGACGCCGCGCGGCGCAGAATGCGGATCAACGCCGCCCCCGGTGCGCGACTTGCGCATGCGCGACAGATTGATGCCATCGAGCCGTGGCCAACCCGTGCGCCGGGGTAGCAGCGCTGTCGATCGAGCGACCGTCAGCGAGAACGGGGTAGCTGGCATTCGTTTCGGCTTCCCCCAATGTAAGTTCGCTATGGTATAGCATAACATACCTTGCAATTGACATCGCGCGTTGTCGAACCTTGGCCTTGGACTCCGGAATGGCGCTGGTTGACGGCATTGTTTGCCCTTGCGGTCGATCAGCACGCTTCGGCGCTAGGATGACAGGCAACGCCGCCGCTCCGCCTGCCGCGTTACGCTTCGCGACGCGGCTGGTGCGCCGGGGTGGAACGGTCGTCGTTATCGGGGGTTCGACGCCGGGGTGATCCCGATCTGTTGCGAGCAGCGGTTTGGAATGTGCGAAACCATGCTGATCACCCACCGCTTTCCGCTCGACGAGACCGAGGAGGAGTTTGACGTGGCGCAGTTCGCGGCCGGGCAGGCGCGATCTTCGTTGGCGTGACGATTGGGTCGCGTATTCGGCGCGAAGGCGAGCGTCCGAATGCCCGCCGCCCATCCGTGCGTGAGCCGAGCAAGTCGGCGTGGACCGAAAAGAGCTCTGGCAGTCTCGGGCGAGCGTGACCGCAAGCCCGCGTGCTACGGCACTCGCGCTGCTAACGTTCCGAGCGACGGACACGCCCGCCTCTTCGAGCAAGGTGGCGCGCAGCGATGCCGTTGGTCCATCTAGCGGTCGACACGCTTGTCGAGCAGGGGCGGTTCCCCTCTCTCAAAAGCGCTGTGTGTAGGAAAGCTCTCCGGCGTGCCTGGCTGAGCAGGTGGTTAGCCAGGACTATAGTCGGCCTCCAGCATCAAGGTCGTCGAGAGGGGAAAGTCAGGGGCCGTCCAATGCACAACGGCCCCGCATTGCTGCGAGGTCGTTGGAGAATATGGTGGACGCACTTGGGCTCGAACCAAGGACCTGCTGATTAAGAGGTCTTATTTTGGTATGGTTTGATAGACCGCTGTGAGATGTTTTATTACGCGGACAGCCGCTTATAGTCCGCGCGATGATCGCGGTTGATCCCCGTTCACCCCTTTAAACCCCATCCTGACGCCGGTGCCCCGAGGGTGGGCGAGGGGAAGTTCGGAGTGCTCCTCACCTGAGGGGAGGAAACGCCAACGCATCCGCAACGGCAGTGCTGGTCACGCGGTCAGGGGCCATTTCGCCGTTAAGGGTCCCCTTCTGGAAATAGCCATCATCACTCGTCCTTCCGAAGACCTTGGTGCGATCCGGCTATGAATGGGCGGTTCCCCCCTATTTGGCTAAGTCCGGTCGCTAGGCGGATGTTGTTGAAGTGCTCCGACGACGGTGGCGCGATGCTGCACCGACCATCCCGAAACCAACCAGCATCATCGACCAAGTAGCGGGTTCAGGGACCGCCGCGGCGGCGAACCCGAGTTGCTGGGACGCGACCCGCTGGAGGGTGATCGCATCGGTGCTGTTGATGCCGAGGTCCGCGGCGGCCCGCTCGTTGCCGCCCAGGGACAAGGGGTCGGCGCCGGTGACCGTGCCGAACAACGTCAGCGCACTCAGGTATGAGCCGTACGTGCTAGCATGCACATTGTCGTCCCACCACAAATCGATCTTGCCGTCCGTTGCTGCATCGGACGCGTAGGGGTCCGACGTCGCCAGCCCCTGACTGACCGCGCGCTGGAAAGCGTCTCCCACCGGCGCCACACCTGCAAATCGCGACGTGTCCGTCGCGAGGCCGAAATATGCGCTGTGCAGGTCGTCGGTCATCCCCTGTACGTCAGCATAGATACCTGGCCCCGGGATGGTCGTGCGGGTCACGGCGCCCGTATCGGGATCCGTGGTCGAGGTTACCGCCCTGGTCACGAGGTCCGGGCGCGCCCATGTCTGATAGAGATACACTTTCGAGTCGGGGTTGGCGTTCGCATTGGCGGGGAGGGCGCGGATGGTATTGCATGATGTGGTCGAAGCGCCCGTCGCTGCTGCGCATTTCGACGCCGACCCGAAAAAATCGCTATCCCTGAACGTGGTCGCGGTCGTCGCATTGTGGACGAAGTCGGCGATTTTGGAGGCGTATTCCTTGAAGTAGCCGAGGCTGGAGTTGGCCGTCTTTCCCGTCGGCAACGCGCCGTCACTCAGTTCCTGCAGAACGACATTGTCCCACTTCTGCGATGCGATGTTCCCACGCAGGTCCCAGCCTGCAGGGTTGGAATTAAGCAACTGCCCGCGCAGGCTCGCTCCGTTGCGGGCGGAGATCGAGACATCGTAATCCATGCCCAATTCGGTCGTGAACATCTTGAAGATGCCCGCGACGCCACCCCAGGGATGCGGCTCGTAGGGGTTCGAGCCGGTCAGGTTGGAGAAGGTGCCGCCATTCGATGGCGCCGTCAGGTCGTGCACGTTCGACGCGTTATAGGACATGACCGGATCGACGCGGCCGAAGGTGAAGCTGTTGCCGACAAACAGGATCGAAGTCGTCGCCTCCGCCTGTGCCGCCATTCCGAACGCGACAGCCGTCGCACCAGCCGCCAGTGCCATCAATCTGAGCCGAACCATCTTGCCCCCCTTATTCCCTTGACCATCGCTCGCCGCACCGGACTAGGCCGCGAGCGCGCGCTGCACCAGCACGGTGTCGACATATTGGACGAAGCGCACGATCCGGCCGCCCCGCAGCGTCCAGGCATGGACGAACGGCGCGCGGAACGCCTTGCCCGTGGCCTTGTACGTGCCGCTGT
>CAJYSA010000023.1 GCA_913777325.1 uncultured Sphingomonas sp.
GTAAGCACGAACCCGCGCTGGCCGGATTCCGCATCGCGCAGGTCCGCCACGGCCTCCGAAGTAATTTCGAGCACGATTGCGGAATGCTCTACCCATAGAAAGCTGTCCCGCGTCTGGCGTGCTGCATCCACCAAGAGCCCGGCGAGGGCGGCGACGGCGATAACCACGGTGACGCCGAGCGCAGCCACTCGGGAGGAAAGCGAAGCGAACATTTCGCCGGACTAATGCGAGTTACTTAGCGCTTCGTTACCGCTACCCCGGACCCAGTCGTTATGTGAAAGACAGGCTGATCGCGGCACCCGGGCACCCGAAGCTGCCCAGCTTGGAACGGCCAACCTCAAACTATACCGACTTAATAAATGTCCGGTTTCGAGAGAGGGGCAGCCGGGCGCGGATGTCCGCTCTTGGGTCGAGGCGGGTGCCGTGGATCAGGCATGCTCTCAGGCTATCGTTGCGCAGCGATGGCGCGTCATACTAGCTGTGGACATGATGCACTAAGAGGCATGTGCGACGGAATGTTATCGGCAGGTCTCATGCCCGCAAAGCGGACGATTGCGGCGGGTTGGGCAGTCGTGGCGCTCGCCTACGCCCCGGCGGTCTGGTTAGTTGGCGCCGCGCAGGGACAGCGTGCGTCGCTGCCCGAGACGTTCGGCGCGATGGCCGTGTTCTTCCTACCTTGGGCGTTGTCGACGCCGACGTTGCTGCGTCTAGGCGCAGGGTTGCCGCTGATGCCCGGCCGAACGGCGCGGTCGCTCCCGCTCCTTGGTCTGGCCGGGCTCATCGTTATTCCGACAATCACCACGGTAGGTCTGGGCCTCGAAGCGGTTCTCGGATGGGCGTTGGGCAGTCGAGCACCATCGTCGATGGTCCAACTGGCTACCGGCGTAGCGATCACCTCCTTCTTCTCGGTCCCAGTCTACTGTGCAGTCGTCGGCATCGGGCAAACGCTCGTCTGGGTAGAGTGGACTCGCCACCGGGAACGAATGCTTGCAAGGGCGCGCCTCGAAACGTTGCGTGCGCAGATCAACCCGCACTTCCTCTTCAATGCTTTGGGCGCAGTGGCGGAGCTTGCCCATCGTGACGCCACGGCCGCACAGAATGCGATTGCGCGTTTGGCGGGCGTGCTCCGCACAACACTGGCAAACGACGCAGAGGAGTCGACCTTGGCCGAGGAGGTTGCCCTCACAAAGGATCATATCGAGCTGCATCGCTTGCTGCTTCCCGCTGAGTTGGATGTACGCATGACGATGTCGGACCAAGCCTGGACGGCACGGGTGCCTGCCTTGGTCCTGCAGCCGTTGGCTGAAAACGCATTTGTGCATGGATTGAGCCGGATGGCCGAAAGCGGTTGGCTGACGATTACGGGCAGTGTTGACGATGGTCGGCTTGTTATTGAAATCGCGAACGCGGTCGCGGTCGCGGACGCGAACCTGTCCTCGCGCGGCCTTGGCTCTGGGTTGGTGGGGGTCCGCGAGCGACTGACGGCGTGGAATGATGGGTCGGGAACGATGACGGTGGAACGTCGTCCGGACCGCTTTGTGGTGCGCATCGATATGCCACATATCGATGGCAGACTGGAACCGTGATTCGTACGCTGATCGTTGAGGACGTGCCGCTGGCGCGGGCGGGACTTTGCCGTTTGCTAGCGGCGCATGAGGACGTCGAGGTGATCGCCGAAGCGTCGACGCTGCAAGAAGGGCTAGGCAAGGCGGAGGCGATGCGCCCCGACCTTGCCTTCCTGGACGTAGAGTTGCCCGATGGCACCGGATTGATGCTTGCCGAGCGCCTGCGCGAGCCGCGCCCGGCGCTCGTCTTCCTCACCGCCTTTCACGAGCACGCACTAAGCGCGTTCGGCGTGGCAGCGATCGATTATCTGCTGAAGCCGGCAACACCGGCGGACGTGGATCGCGCGCTTGCCCGCGTACGGCGGCTCCTTCATCCGCCGGCGAGCGAAGCCACCGTGCCGGCGCACCTCGAGATACGCGACGGTGGTCGCACCATCTTCGTAGCGCTTGATGCGATCGAGCGGGTTGATACTGCAGGGCACTACCTCTGCATTCATGCGGGGGGTGACGTGCACCTGTTGCGGACGCCGATCACCAATTTGCTCGATCGCCTTGGGTCAGCGTTCGTCCGGGTTCATCGCTCGGCATTGATCCGGGTCGACCGGATCGCCGCTATCGCTGACCGAAGAAACGGCGACGGCGATATCCGGCTCTCCAATGGCGCCATCGTACCGCTCAGCCGCTCCTACCGATCCGCACTTGAGGCCCGTCTAGCCGCAGCACGACGTTAGCCGGCACGATCAACGCCCCCCACTGCACGGGTCAGGCCATGACGCTTGCCCGCATCGCGCCGCCAGTTTCCGTAGCGCCGATGGAACTTGGGAGGTCGACATGAGACTTGGGGCATATCTGGCGTTGATGGTGGCGACGGTGGTGGCGGCAACATCAGCGCAGGCCCGAGATGGCAGCGTTCTTATTCGCGGAGCCCGGGTGTTCGACGGCACCCGCATGCTGGGCGCGAAGGACGTTTTGGTACGGGATGGGCGTATCGTCGCCGTTGCCCGGCGGGTGGCAACACCAAGCGGCATCGAATTGATTGAGGCGCGCGGCCGCGTGCTGATCCCCGGCCTGATCGATGGCCACGTCCACGTCTTTCCAGGGGCACAAGCCGACGCGTTACGCTTCGGAGTGACAACGGTCTTCGATATGTACTCGCTCGCCGATCGCGCGACGATTGACCACTGGCGCAAGCAACGCACGTCGTTCGCTGAGGTCGGAGAGGCCGACACCTTTACGGCCGGCATCGGTGCGACCCCACCAGGCGGCCATCCACTCGAACTGTTCAGCGACATGCCCAAGGGGACAGCGCTTCCGCCGACGCTTGCGCCTGGGGATGATCCGGCGACGTTCATGGGCGCCCGGATCGAGGCCGGGTCAGATTATATCAAGGTGCTTCAGGACGATGGTGCCCGGCCAGACCGATCCGCGAGTTTACCCGCGTTCTCGCCGCAGCGCTTCGCGGTCGTACTGGCTGCTGCCAGAGCGACGGGCAGGCCGGTAGTCGTGCACGTCCAGCAGCTCGCCGATGCCCGCATCGCGGTCATGAACGGCGCGAATACACTCGAACACGCGGTATGCGACGTCCCCATCGATGATGCATTGGTGGCGGAGATGAAGGCGCGCGGCGTAGCGCAGACCGCGACGCTCGCCACCTATGCCGGACTGGCCGGCGCGGACGATGCACGCCGCCTGGCGGCGGACCCCTCGTTCGCGCCCTATCTGAGCGCAAGACTGCGCGGCATGCTTGGGCTGGTGTGGAAGTACCCACGTCTGAAGGACTTCGAGATCGGCATGGCAAATACGGCGCGCCTCGCAAAGGCGGGTGTGACGATCATCGCCGGGACTGACGCACCAAATCCAACGACCGCGTTCGGCCCATCGCTGCATCTCGAACTGGCACTGATGGTCCGTGCGGGCATGACGCCAAAGCGAGCGCTGGTTGCGGCAACCTCGGCTCCCGCGGCATTCTTCGGCACTGCCGACCGTGGTCGCATCGCAGCTGGCCTCAAGGCCGACATGATCCTGGTCGATGGTGATCCGACACGCGACATCGCCGCTACTCGCAAGATCGTCTCGATCTGGAAGAACGGCTACGTCGTCGACCGTACCGCGCATGAGTAGAACTTCATGGCCGTAACCGGCGGTCCCGTCGGCGAACCTTCCAAAGATAGCGCACGGTTGAAACGACCGACTTAGCCAGCAACAGCCAGAAGAGCGTGTTGAGCAGGAAAGACCAAGGGTAGAGCACGTCCTCGAGGATCGACAACCTGCCGGTGACTGAGACGCCGGGTTGATCGATGATGAAGATCAAAGGCCATCCTCCACCAAAGGTATGCTCGCTAGCATAGACTTGTGGTCGATGGATCAAGCCCGTCATCAGGCTTGCCCCTAGGCTTAGACCTAGCAAGGTTATTCCTGCCAGCCTCGGAAGGCGCAGTCGACGCGACAAGTGCGTTTAGTCCGCAGTGGGTCGAACGGTACGCTGCACCTTACCTGCCTGGTCGAGGAAGTCGATTGACGTAGCGCCGTCCTCCCCGACGCGAAGCACCAGTCGTTTACGGCCTTGCCCGTCGCGGAGAACAAGCTGGGATGATTTGTCCGTAGCCCTACCGGCAAACAGGCGTTGCGTCCCACCGACATTAGCGGCGCGGTACGCCGCGTCCTGCTGACTTGCCGGCAGGGTTCGGACACGGTCCACCGCCGGAAAGT
>CAJYSA010000024.1 GCA_913777325.1 uncultured Sphingomonas sp.
CGCCGCCGCCGCCGCCGCCGCCGCCGGGTGCTGGCGCGCCGCCGCCTCCGCCGCCCGGAGCCGGTGCACCCCCGCCGCCGCCACCCGGCGCGGGCGCGCCCCCGCCGCCGCCGCCCGGAGCGGGCGCGCCTCCGCCGCCGCCGCCACCGCAGGGAGCCGGCGCGCCGCCTCCGCCGCCGGCCGGAGCGGGCGCACCGCCTCCGCCCCCGGCGGGCGGGCAGGTGCCGCCGCCGCCCGCCGCACCGCGCGGGTGACCATCGGGGGGAGCGGCCGCGTGCCGCTCCCCCTTTTCCATGCGTCAGGCGGTTTCGGGCACCGGGGTGAGCGCGGTGCCGCGATCGAACCAGCTCACGAGATTGTCGACCACCAACCGGCCCATCGCGGCGCGGGTGTGTTCGGAGGCGGAGCCGAGGTGCGGCAGCAGCACGACATTCTCCATCGCGCGTAGGTCGTCGGGGACGTGCGGCTCGTCGGCATAGACGTCGAGCCCGGCGGCGAGGATCGTGCCGTCGCGCAGCGCGTCGATCAACGCGGGCTGATCCACCACGCTGCCCCGCGCGACGTTGACGAGGATGCCGTCACGCCCCAGCGCCGCCAGCACCGCGCCGTCGACCAGATGACGTGTCCCGTCGCCGCCGGGCACGATCGCGATCAGCACGTCGCATGCCGCCGCCAGCGCGACGGGCGAATCATGATAGGCATAGGACACGTCGTCGCGCGGCGTGCGCTGGTGATAGGCGATGGCGACGTCGAACCCCTCCAGCCGCCGCGCGATCTGGCGTCCGATCGCGCCCAGCCCGAGGATGCCGACCGTGCGATCGCGTAGCGTGGGGGAGAGCGGGAAGGGTGCATCCACCCACTTGCCGTCGCGCACGTAGCGATCCGCCTGCGGCAGCCGCCGGATCGTCGCGAGCAGCAGACCGATCGCCAGATCGGCGACCTCGGCATCGAGCACGCCAGGCGTGTTGGTGACGGTGATGCCGCGCGCCGCCGCCGCGCCGGCATCGATATTGTCATAGCCGACGCCGAAATTGGCGACGATCTCCAGCACGGGCAGCCGATCGAACAGCGCCGGGCCGACCGGACCCGCCAGCGTGTTGGCCGCCAGCCCGCGCATGTGCGGGCCGTGTTCGGCCAGGAACACGTCGGCGTCCGGCTGCTCCCACAGGCGATGGAGCGTGAAGCGCGCGTCGAGCGCGGCGATCACCGCGGCGGGCATCGGGGCGGGCATGAGGATCTGTACGTCGTTCATCGTGCCACCCTAGCCGCTTGGATGGCGCGCGTCAGCCGATCGGGCGCGCGCCCGGCGTGCCGCATTTCACGAATTGTCCCTTGATGTTCTTGCACTTGACCGGCTTGGCTGGCGGGCATTTGGCGAACTTGCCGGTGCGCGGATCCTTGCAGGGCGCGGCGGCGGCGGGGGCGGCCATCAGCGTCAGCACGGCGACGGCGGCGAGCGGACGGAACATCGGATATCCTCCTGCCCGACGATCGGGCGCGATCCAGATTAAGCAGTTCGTGCCGCCCCGAAAAGAGGAAGCGCTTGCCGGATCGCGACGATGGGAGCGATACCGGCGGAAACGAACATGGGAGAGCGGGATGCGACGGATGTTGGGCGCGGCGATGGCGGCGGCGATGCTGGCGGGCGGGGTGGCGCAGGCCGAGCCGGCGACCCTGGATCCGGCGACCGCCGTGTACGAATTGCGGACCTATTATCCCGCGCCGGGCAAGGCGGCGGCGCTGAACGCGCGTTTCCGCGAGCATACGATGGCGCTGTTCGCCAAGCACGGCATGACCAACGTCGCCTATTGGAACGAGATCGCGACGGCGGCGGCGCCGGAGGGGCGGCTGGTCTATGTCCTCGCCTATCCCAGCCGCGCGGCGCGCGACGCGGATTGGGCGGCGTTCGGCAAGGATCCCGAATGGCAGAAGGTGGTCGCGACGTCCGAGGCGGCGGGCAAGCTGGTGACCAAGGTCGACAGCGTGTTCATGACCGCCGCGGATTATTCGCCGCCGATTTTGGGGAAATAGGCGGCTGGATCAGAATGCTCCGTTCGCCCTGAGCCTGTCGAAGGGCGTGGGATGGGGCACGTGCTTCGACAGGCTCAGCAACAACGGGTGAAGTGTGCCGGCCCTGGATTGCTTCGCTTCGCTCGCAATGACGATCAGGTGGCCGCGCCCGGCTTGAGCAGGTCGAGCACCGCCGCGGTCATCGCGGTGGCGCCGGTGGTAACGACGGCCTGCGGATCGACCTTGAACAGCGGCGAGTGGTGTGACGGGATCGCCGGGCCGCCCTTCGCCGCCGCATCGAACGCCGCCTGCGGCGTGCCGCCGACCGCGAAATAATAGCCCTTGATGCCGTATTTCGGCTCGATGAAGGCGGCGAAATCCTCCGCGCCCATGCCCTTCTGCTGGAAGGGGATCACCTTGTCGGCGCCGAGCGTCGTCGCCATCACCGCGTTCAGCCGGCGCGCGAGCGCGGCGTCGTTGATCGTCGTCGGCGTGCCCTCGATCACCGTCACGACCGGCATCTTGTCGGCGGGCATGCCGTTCAGATCGCCGATCCCCTTCGCGACGCGGCGGATGCCGGCGAGCAATTGCGCGCGCGTCGCCTCGTCGTTCGCGCGCACCGTGACCTGCAACTTGGCCTGATCCGAGATGATGTTGTGCTTCAGCCCGGCATGGAAGCTGCCGACGGTGATGACGGCGGGGCGGAGCGGCTGGCGCTCGCGGCTGACCAATCCCTGCAAGGCGATGACGAGCTGGCTGGCCATATAGACCGGATCCTTGCCGGCCTGCGGGCTGGCGCCGTGTGCGCCGATCCCGGGCACGACGATGTCGACGCTGTCCGACGAACTGTACTGGATATCCTCCGAGGCGGAGACGGTGCCCGCCAGCCCTTCGGAATTGGAGTGATAGGCCAAGGCGTAATCAGGCTTGGGGAAGCGTGTGTAGAGCCCGTCCTTCACCATCGCCGCCGCGCCGCCGACGCGTTCCTCGGCGGGCTGGACGACGAACACCACGGTGCCGGCCCAGCGGTTCTTCATCGCCGCCAGCCGCCGCGCGGTGGCGACCAGCCCGACGATGTGCGTGTCGTGCCCGCAGGCGTGCATCACCGGCGCCTCGACACCGTCGACGCCGACCTGTCGCACGGTGCTGGCGTTGGCGAGACCGGACTTCTCCTCGACCGGCAGGCCGTCCATGTCGGCGCGCACCAGCACCACCGGCCCGGCGCCGTTCTTCAGCACACCGACCACGCCGGTGCCGCCGACCTTCTCGGTCACCTGAACGCCCGGGATCGCGCGCAGCGCCGCCGCCATCTTCGCGGCGGTGCGCTTCTCCTTGAACGACAATTCGGGGTGGCGGTGGAAATCGTCCCACATCGCCGCCAGCGAGGTGTCGTAATCGGCGCGGATCGCCGCCGCATAATCCGGCTCGGCCGACGCGGGGTGCGCGACCGTGCCGAGTGCCGCGGCGGCGAGAAGCAGATGACGCACGGCAAGACCCCCTGTTTTTCCGTAGCCTAGGGTCTGTGTCGGGCGCCGACAAGCGACAGCCGCGCGGGAAATGTGCCGTCATTGCGAGCGTAGCGAAGCAATCCAGGGTTGGATCAGGACGCCCTGGATTGCTTCGCTGCGCTCGCAATGACGAGGAAGGGGGCTACATCCGCAGCGTCGCCGACAGATAGAAGCTGCGTCCGTAGAAGCTGCTCTCCTGCCAGATCGACGGATTGTTGTTGTAATAGGCCTCTTCGCGGCTGTTGTTCAGGTTGATGACCCCGGCGGCGAAGCTGAGATAGTCGGTGGGGGTGAAGCCCGCCGCCAGATCGAACTGCGTGCGCGCGCGCACCGTATGCCCCTCCGTCGCGAAGAAGCTGTCGGCGCCGTTCTGTTCGTAGGAGCTGCGGTAATTGGCCGACAGGCGCAGGCTGAACAGGCGGTTTTCCCAATAGGGCGTGATGTTCGCGGTATTCTTCGACAGGTTGCGCACCGTGAAGCCGGTGCCGATCGCCACCTTCGTCGGGATCACGCGCGTGTAGTTCGCCATCAGCCCGAACCCGTCGACCGGCAGCCAGCGGTCGAACGACTGGTTCCAGCTGAATTCCACGCCGCGGATGCGGATCGTGCTGGGGTCGTTCGACGTCTGCGTGATGTTGTAGGTGTTGCCGCCGGCATCGACGCAGTCGCCGCTGGTAGCACCGCTATTGGCGCGCGAGAGGGCGGTGCCGTTGAACGTGGCCGGGCACACCAGCGACGAGAACGTCCCGTTCTTCACCCATTTGTAGAAGCCGTTGATCGAGATCGCGCTGGCGGGGCCGTAATACCATTCGACACCCAGATCGAGCTGGTCGGCGGTCAGCGGCTTCAGCCCCGACTGACCGAGATCGATCGTCAGCGTGCGCGTGCCGACCGGGAAGGTGTTCGCGCTGGACGAGGTGGTCTGCGCCAGTGAGGTGCGCGAATCGAGGATCGGGCGCACCAGCACCTTGGCGGCGGCGAAGCGCACCTGCACGGTCCGCGCCGGCTCCAGGACCAGGTTCAGGCTGGGCAGGACGTTGCCATAGTCCTGTCGCTCGACATATTCGCCGATCTTCTGCTGGACGTCGGTGTAGCTGCCGGTGCGCGGCTGCGTGATATTGCCGTTCACCACCTGCTTCGTATGTTCGTAGCGGACGCCGAGATTGCCGCGCAGCGGTACGCCGAGCACATTGCTGTCGAGCGACGCCATCGCATAGACCGCCGGAATGTAGCGATCGACGCCGTAGCTGCCCTCCGGCGCGGGGAGATCGGGCACGGAGATGCCGGCATTGGCCAGCGCGCGGCGATAGCCGGCGTTGTCGGGCGCGATCCAGGCGCCGGGCAGGTTGCCGTTGCCGTCCAGGAAGCCGCTGACGCCGAAGCTGCTGGCGGACAGGGCGGGGAACAACGTGCTGGTCGGCCCCGGGCGGTTGGCGATCGAGCCGAGATCGTGGCGCCCGACGTTGCGCACGAAGCTTTCGTGGCGGAATTTGGTGCCGACCGCGAATTGCGAGATCGGGCCGAGCGTCACGTCCTTCGTCACATCGACCTGCGTCGACACTTCCTTGCCGGTCGTCACGCGGGTGGCGCCATTGGGAAATTCGTTCCGCACCAGCGTCGCCTGATTGTAGAGCGCCGGATCGGTCAGGTTCGCCGCGACGGTATATTTCGGGTTGCGCGCGTCGGTGATGTCGAGCGTGGCGGACGGGATCGTCACGCCCAGGATCGCGGCATCCTCGCGCGAATAGGCGTGGCCGCGCGTGAAATTGCCGACCGCGCGGACGTTCCAGCCGTCGTCGCCCTTCCACTTCATCGCCAGCGTATAGCCCTGGCTCGACAGCTTGCGGCTTTCCTCCTGCCGGTTGTTCTCCAGCGTGAAGTTCGTCGCGGTCGTCACCTTCGACGCGCCGTCCGCGATGCTGCCCGCCGCCAGCCGCGCGGTGTTGAACAGGAACACCTGCTGGTTGACGTCATATTTCGTGTCGTCGCGCGCGTAGATCGCGGTCGCGTCGATCTCCAGCCGGTCGATGGGGCGCCATTGCACGCCGCCGCTGCCCATGAGCTGGTCGATTGAGCGATCGATGCGGCGGTAGCGCGGGCGGCGCGGCACCGCGATCTTCGCGCCGTTGATCGTCTGCGTCGCCCAGCGATCCTGGAACAGATAGTCGGCGCGATCCTCCAGCTTCTGGTAACCGACGTTCAAGTAGACGCCGAGCCGACCGTCCGCGAACTGATCGACGTAGCTGGCGCCGAACTTCGGCGTGATCGTCTTGCCGGCATATTCGCTGTTCTGCGCCTTGGCGGACACCACGATCTTGCGCGACTTGTAGTCGAGCGGCTGGATCGTCTGGATGTTGATCGTGCCGGACAGGCCGCCGCTGTCCATGTCGGCGGTGGGCGACTTCAGCACCTGCACCGCATTGGCCAGCTCGGTCTGGATGATGTCGTAGCGGAAGCCGTCGGTGAAATCGGCGCTCTTGAACGTCTGCCCGTTGATCGTGGTCAGCGCATATTGCGGGCCGAGGCCACGGATGCTGATCGTCGCGCCGCGCCCGTTGATGTTCTGCATTTGCACGCCGGAGATGCGCTGGATCGATTCGGTGATGTTCTGGCTGGGGAACTTGCCGAGATCCTCCGCCGAGATGCCGTCGCTGACGCGCGTGTCGCGGCGCTTGGCGTCGAGCGCGGTGGCGATCGAGGCGCGGAAGCCGGTGACGACGACATCGCCCGCTTCCTCGGCGGCAGCGGCGGCGGCGATCGGCTCGCTATTGGCGGGGGTGGGGGTAACGGGGGCGGCGGGATCGATCGGAACGGTCTGTGCCCAGGCCGGTGCGCCGACGAGCAGCGCGATCATCCCCGCCGTCCCGAGCAGCATCGATTTCGCCCCGCACGCCAGCCGTGCGGAACCGCAAACGTCGACAGCCATCTTCAATCCCCCTAAGTCCCTGAGCATGTGCGGCGACGCCGGCCTTGTTCCGATCGCGCCCCTGCTCCTCCTGCCCGGGCAACCTGCGTTGGTACGCAAGCGGTGTCAATTGGCTTTAGATCGGTAATATCTGCGGTCGCTGCCGAAACGATCCGTCGCGAAACGGGAACTTCCTAACCTGAAGCAGGTTTTTGCCTGACCGATGCAGTGGGGCATCGGCTGGCGCGGAGAGGCCGGTTGATCGCAGCGATCGCCCGTAACGAACACACCGACCCGGCGGCCGTTGGCTGCACGCGGGACGTGGCTTCGTGCGCGGCGGCCTGATCCCCGCTTCCGTCGCAACACCCTCGGAGGATTACGTATGAACAGGCATGAGCTGCATGGCAGCGCGCGTCATCTTGGCGGCAAGGTCGAGAATGCGGCCGGCGATCTGACCGATCGCCGCAACTGGCAGGTCGGCGGCGTGGTCAACCAGGTCGCGGGCAGCGCCGAGCATCTGTTCGGGCGGGCGCAGTCGATCGCCGGCGACGCCGCCGACATGACGCCTGGCCTGATCGAGGACGCGCGCGAGCAGATCGGCAAGGCGGCGGACCACGCCACTACGGCGGCGCGCGACGGGCTGCGCCATGCCGATGCCGCGATCCGCGACGGCGCGCGTCAGGCGAACGCGGCGGTGCGCGAGCATCCGCGCGGCTCGGCGATGACGCTGGCGGCGGCGCTGGGCGGGCTGGCGCTCGGCTGGCTGCTGTTCGCGCGACGCGGCTGAGCGGTCGCGACCACGGCGTCAGGCGACGCACGTCGCCGAGCAGATTTTTTGTAACAGGAGTGCGTATGGCAACGAACATCTCGACCGGCATGGTGCCGTTGGAGGATAGCGCGATCGTGCGCGCCGGGCGGCGCGTGTCGTGGGGTGCGATCTTCGCCGGTGTGACGATCGCGGTGGCGGTGCAGCTGCTGCTCGGTATCCTCGGGACCGGGATCGGTCTGTCGGTGGTCAACCCCGTCGAGGGCACCACGCCGGGGGCGGCGGGCTTCGGGATCGGCGCCGGGATCTACTGGCTCATCACCACGGTGATCGCGCTGGGCGCGGGCGGCTATGCCGCGGCACGCCTGTCGGGCGTGACCGAGAAGTTCGACGCGCTGGCCCACGGCCTGGTCGTGTGGGGCGTCACGCTGATCCTGACCCTGTATCTGCTGACCTCGGCGGTCGGCAGCATCATCGGCGGTGCATTCCGCACGGTGGGTTCGGTTGCGGGCGCGGCGGGCGCTACGGTGGGCGCGGTCGCCCCGAGCGCGGCGCAGGTTGCCGGCGTGGATGCGAGCGACGTGCGACAGGAAGCCGCCGCCTATCTGTCCGACGCGCCCAGCGATCCGGCACAGATGACGCCGGAGCAGGCGCAAAAGGAAATCGCCAAGCAGCTGCCGGCGCTCGCGCGCGGTGGCGAGGCGGGGCAGCGCGCGGAGAGCCGCATCGTCGACATCGTCGCGGCACAGCGCAAGATCCCGCGTGATCAGGCGCAGGCCCAGGTCAGGAAGGCGAAGGCGGACTTCGTTCAGACCAAGAACGACGCGATCGCCACCGCCAAGTCGGCGACCGACGCCGCCGCCGGCGCGGCTGCCGGCACCTCGTTCGTGATCGTGCTGGCGCTGCTGGCCGGTGCGGGTGCCGCTGCTTTTGGTGCGACGACGGCCACGCGCCGCCGCCTGCGCTGAGTGCCCGCGTCGGGCCTGCGTATCCGGCCCGACGCACCTTTCGATGATGTGAAATGGAGACGATGATGACCCGCACGATCGCGATCACCGCCGCCGCGCTCGCCATGCTCGGCCTGTCGGCCTGCAACACCGTCCACGGTGTCGGCAAGGACGTGAAGTCCGCAGGACAGGCCGTGGAAAAGGCCTCCGGCGAGAAGTGACCGGAAGGGTGGGCGCGCGCCGCGTAGCGTAGGGCGCGCGCCCACCCGACACTTCATGGCC
>CAJYSA010000025.1 GCA_913777325.1 uncultured Sphingomonas sp.
CCTCGCCGACCGGATTGGCCATCGCCCAGACGTCGCTGTTATGGTGCAGGCACCAGCCGGGCATCCCGTAATAGCCGCTGGCCACCGCCCGCCCACGCACCGCGACGCTTTCCAGCCAGTCGAACAGCGCGGTGTGGCAGTCGGCGAGATTGGCGACCTCCGCCGGCCAATAGTTCATTTCCGTGTTGATGTTGGTGGTGTGGTTGCTGCTCCACGGCGGGCGCACCTCGGCATTCCAGATGCCTTGCAGGTTCGCTGGCTGCGTGCCGGGGCGCGAGCTGGCGATCAGCAGGTAGCGACCGAAATGGAACAGCAAGGCCGCCAGCCCGGGATCGCTCGCGCGCTCGTTGCCGGCGCGGCGCGCGGCGGTGGTGCCGGCGGCGCCGGCCAGCGTCAGCTCGGCGCGGCGATACAAGCGCTGGTGATCGGCGACGTGCGCGGCGCGCAACGCGGCATGGCCGGTCGCGCGCGCCGCGTCCAACGCCGCCGCCGCCTTCGCCTCGATCGCGGCGATCGGCAGATCGGGTGCCTGATCGAACCGGCGAAAGCCGGTGGCGGCGGCGATGCGGATCTCGACGCTACGCGCGCCCTTCACCGCGATGCGCTCGCCCGCGCCGGTCGCGCTGCCACCGTCGGTGGTGACCTCCGCGATGGCCGCGAACATCATGCCCTTGCCCGCCGCATCGTCGTAGCGGATCGGATCGGCGACATTGTGGTAATTGGGGGCGGCATAAGCGGGCGCCTTGCCGTGGAGAACGATGCGGTTCCCCTGCGCGCGCGCGGTGCCGCGCAGCAGCGTGGCGAGCGACAGATCGGCATCGATCGTCCCGCCCTCGGCGCTCAGCCGGATGACGACGAGCTGCGCGGGGTGCGACACGAACATCTCGCGACGGTGCCGGACCGCACCGGCGCGGTAGCTGACACCGACGATCGCCTGATCGAGATCCAGCTCGCGCCGGTAGCCGGAGACGGCGTCACCGCCGGTCAGCGCGATCAGCAGATCGCCGAGCGGCGCGTAGCTGTTCGAATACGGCCCCTGCATCCGCTTCGCGCGTTCGTCGGCTACATGGTAATCGCCCGCCAGCGCTGCCTGCCGCACGCCGGGCAGCGCGCCGGGCGCGCCGGGATTGGCGTTGTCGGCGGGGAAGCCGGACCACAAGGTGTCCTCGTTCAGCGAGACGACCTCCTGATCGGTGCCCCCGCGCACCATGGCGCCGAGCCGGCCGTTGCCGATCGGCAATCCGTCGACCCAGCGCGTGGCGGGCGAGTCGAACCACAGCCGATGCGTGTCACCGGATCGGGCCGGCTGGGCGCGCAGCGGGAGGGACGACAGGCCGCCTCCCGCCGCAGCAACTGCCCCGGCACCCAAGATGCCGCGCCGCGTCAGATCGCCTGCCATGAGCCTCCCCCGTTTGCTTATATGAAAACGCAACCCTGCCAGTAAATGTGGCGCAATTCGCGCAATGAGGAAAGGGTGAAATTTCAACTTTATATTGCTGAGGAGGATCAGGGCCGGCGTGCCGCATACGACGTCGCTGCGTAGAATCCCGTTGCGTGATGTGAGCGCTATCTCATATATGAAAGTCGCAGATCGGGAGAGGAATGACGATGCGCGCCATTTTGTGCCGGGAGCCGTTCGCGCTCGAACGGGTCGAGCGTCCGGAGCCGGTGGCGGGCGCCGGCGAGGTGCTGGTGCGGATGCGGCGCGTCGGGCTGTGCGGCACCGATTACCACATCTTCGCGGGCAATCAGCCGTTCCTGTCGTACCCGCGCGTGATGGGCCACGAACTGGCGGGCGAGATCGCGGCGGTGCCGATCGGCTCGTCGTTGACGGTCGGGCAGCGCGTGACGATCAACCCCTATCTGGCGTGCGGCACCTGCATCGCCTGCCGCAAGGGCAAGCCGAATTGCTGCACGCGGATCGCGGTGCTGGGCGTCCACACCGATGGTGGGATGCAGGACGTGATCGCGGTGCCCGAGCGCGCGGTGATTGCCGCCGACGATCTGACGCTGGAACAGGCCGCGATGGTCGAGTTCCTGGCGATCGGCGCACACGCGGTCGCGCGCGCGGCGCTGTCGCCGGGCGAGCGCGTGCTGGTCGCGGGGGCCGGGCCGATCGGAATCGCGGTGGCGCTGTTCGCGCGGCTGGATGGCGCGCAAGTGACGATCATCGATACCCGCGCGTCGCGCCTGGCCTATGCGCGCGACCGGCTGGGCTTCGACGATGTGGTGACGGTCGACGACGGGATCCGTGACGCGCTGTCGTCGCGCACCGATGGCGACTTCTTTGATGGCGTGTTCGACGCCACCGGCAACATCCATGCGATGCGCGCCGGGTTGAACTATGTGGCGAACGGCGGGCGCTATGTGCTGGTCAGTGTGGTGCCCGACGACCTGATCTTCGCCGATCCCGAATTCCACCGCCGCGAGACCACGCTGATCGCGAGCCGCAACGCGCTGTCGAGCGATTTCGAGCGCGTGCTGGCGGCGATCCGCAGCGGCGACATTCCGACCGACGCGCTGCACACGCACAGCGTCGCCGCCGACGACCTGCCCGGTGACATGTCGCGGTTGATCGCCGAGGCGGACCATGTTCTGAAGGCGATCGTGACATTCTGACGGACGCGCGGGCGGCACGACCCGGCGGAAAATAGACGAACGAGAGGATGATGTAATGGCGTGGCAAGCCCCCCCTTTGTCGGAGGACGTCCCCCATCCGCCCCGCGCGCACGAGGGCGACGGGGCGACGCACGGCGGTGGGGCGGGGCGGTGGGTGCCCGCGCTGATCATCACCACGTCGCTCTTCTTCCTGTGGGGCATGGCGAACAACCTGAACGACATCCTGATCGCGCAGTTCAAGAAGGCGTTCACGCTGTCCGATTTCGGCACCAGCTTCGTGCAGCAGGTGTTCTACCTCGGCTATTTCGCGTTCGCGATCCCCGCCTCGGTGGTGCTGCGCCGGTTCGGCTACAAAGCGGCGATCATCACCGGGCTGCTGCTCTATGGCGTCGGCGCGCTGCTCTTCTATCCGGCGGCGGCGATCAGCGCCTACCAGTTGTTCCTTTTCGCGTTGTTCGTGATCGCGGCGGGGCTGGCCTTCCTCGAAACGTCCGCCAATCCGCTGATGACCGAACTGGGCGATCCGCGCACCGCGACGCGGCGGCTGAACTGGGCGCAGGCCGCCAATCCGTTCGGCGCGATCACCGGCATCCTGGTGGGGCGCAACTTCATCCTGTCCGGCATCGAGCATGATGAGGCGACCCTCGCCGGGATGGATGCGGCCGCGCGCGCCGCTTTCTATCGCAACGAGGTGCAGGCGGTCGCCACGCCCTATCTGGCGATCGCGGCGATTGTGCTGCTGTTCGCGCTGGCCGCCGCGTTCACCGCCTTCCCGCGCAACGCCGCCGCGCGCGACGCGCACGAAGCGGGCGACGGGAAGGGGCAGCGCTTCGCGGACCTGCTGCGCCACCCGCGCCTGATCGGGGCGGTGATCGCGCAATTCTTCTACGTCGGCGCGCAGGTCGGCCTGTGGAGCTATACGATCCGCTATGCGCAAGGGGCGCTGGGCTGGAACGAGCGCCAGGGGGCGGACATGCTGTTCGTCGCGCTGGTGCTATTCGCGGGTGGACGCTTCGTCGGCACCACATTGATGACGTGGATCGCGCCGGTGCGGCTGCTGGCCCTCTTCGCCGCGATCTCCGCCGCGCTGGCCGCCACGGCGGCGCTGGTGGGCGGGCAGATCGGGCTGTACGCGCTGGCCGCCACCAGCTTCTTCATGTCGATCCAGTTCCCGACGATCTTCGCGCTGGGCGTCGAGACGCTGGGGCCGCTGCGTCGGCTGGGTTCCTCGCTGATCATCATGGCGATCATCGGCGGCGCGGTGCTGACCGGCGTGATTGGCTTCGTGTCCGACCGCGCCGGGATCGCGGCGGCGATGCTGGTGCCGGCGGCCTGCTTCCTGGTGGTGCTGACCTATGCGGTCCGCTCCCGCACGCAGGGCTGATCGCATGGCACGCGCGCGAAAGGGCGCGGATGTCGACGCCGACGCAGCGCCCGAGGCGAAGACGAAGCAGACCACCTATGCCGCCCCGGCGCTCGAGAAGGCGTTCGAGGTGCTCGATCTGCTGTCGGCCTATCCACAAGGCGCGCTGGTGACCGACATGGCCACCGCGCTGGGCCGTTCGGTCGGGGAGCTGTTCCGCATCGTGGTGGTGATGGAGCAGATCGGGTATCTGCAACGCTCGCCGATCAACGATCGCTACACCGTTTCCTACAAGATCCTCGACCTGGCCTATCGCGCCACGCCCGCGCAGAACCTGACGCGCGCCGCGACGCCGGAGATGCAGCAACTCGCCGCCGAGACCGAGCAATCGTGCCACTTCGTCGTCCCCAACGGAGCCCACGGGCTGGTGATCGCGCGGGAAGAAAATCCGGGGATGCGCGGCTTCGCGCTGCGGCTGGGCGCGGCGATCGACATGATCCACAGCTGCTCGGGGCAGGTGCTGCTCGCCTTCTCCTCGGCACAGCGCGTGAAGCGGATCGTGGCGCAGGCCGGCGCCGTGCAGGGCAAGCCGATCGATCTCGCCTGGCTGGAGCAGCGGCTGGCGATCGTCCGCGAACAGGGATTTGACCGGCGGCAAAGCCCGATCACCCACGGTGTCACCGACGTCAGCTATCCGGTGTTCGCGTTCAGTGGCGAGATCGTCGGCGCGCTGACCGTCCCCTATCTCGAGCTGATCGACGGATCGCAACGCGTGAAGCTGGACGCGGTCGCCGGGCTGCTGCGCGCGGCGGCGGAACGCATCTCGTTGACGCTCGGCCATCACCCCGCCGCCTGACCGAGAGGATCGATCGATGACCCGTCCACCGCGTATCGACGCGCATCACCATCTGTGGCGCTACGACCGCGCCGCCTTCGGCTGGATCGACCCCGGCAGCGTGATCGCGCGCGATTTCGACACTGCCGCGCTTTCCGCCGTGCTGGCGTCGCGCGAGATCGACGGCGCGGTCGCGGTCCAGGCGCGGCAGGTGCCCGACGAGACGCACATGCTGCTCGCCGCCGCCGCGCAATGTCCGTCGATCCGTGCCGTCGTCGGCTGGATCGACCTGCGCGCCGACGACATCGAGGAAAGGCTGGTGGCGGAGGCCGCGCCGCTGCTGGTCGGCTATCGCCATGTGGTGCAGGACGAGGCGGATGGGAATTTCCTGCTCGGCGACGCCTTCGTGCGCGGGGTACGCGCGGTGGCTGGGCAGGGGCTGAGCTACGATCTGCTGGTCGATCATCGCCAACTGGCCACGGTGCCGGCCTTCCTCGACCGGGTAGGGACGGGGCGGTTCGTCCTGGACCACGCCGCCAAGCCCGCGATCGCGGGTGACGGCTGGCAACCATGGGCGGATCGGATCGCGGCGGTCGCCGCCTGTCCACAGGTGCTGTGCAAGGTGTCCGGGCTGGTGACCGAGGCGGATCATGCGCGGTGGTGCGCGGACGATCTGGAGCGCTATCTCGACCATGTGTTCGCGCTGTTCGGGCCGGAGCGGCTGATGTGGGGATCGGACTGGCCGGTGTGCCTGCTCGCCGCCGATTATGCGCGCGTGCACGATGTGATCGCGGATTATGTCGCGCGGCATTGCCCGGCGTCGGCGGCGGCGATCTTCGGCGGCAACGCGCAACAATTCTATCGTTTGACGGAGATGGCGCGGTGATCGTGCAATTCGGGACCAGCCGCTTCCTGCAGGCGCATGTCGATCTCTTCGCCTCCGAGGCGCGTGACGCGGGGCAGGACGTGCCCGGCATCACGATCGTCCAGACCACCGACGATACGGAGCGCGCGAAGCGGCTGGCGGCCTTCGCCGATCCGGCCGGCTTTCCGGTGATCGTGCGCGGGATCGAGGCGGGGGCGCCGGTGGAGCGGACGGTGCGGGTGCGCAGCGTCGTCGACGGGTTGCAGGCGACCCGCGATCGCGAGGTGCTGATCGCGCTGATCCGGGACCGTGCGACGCACATCGTCTCGAACACCGGTGACCTGGGCTATCGCGTGGCGCCGGGTTCGTTCCCGACGATCCTCCACGATGCGCTGCACGCGCGCTGGCAGGCGGGCGGCGCGGGGGTGACGATGCTGCCGTGCGAACTGGTGTCGCGCAACGGCGACGTGCTGCGCGATACGGTGGCGGGGCTGGCGGAGGACGCCGCGTTCGCGGCGTGGCTGACGCGTGACTGCCGCTGGGTGAATACCCTGGTCGACCGGATCGTGAGCACGCCGCTGGAACCCGCCGGGGCCATCGCGGAGCCTTACGCGCTGTGGGCGGTGGAGACGCAACCCGGTCTGGCGATGCCGTTCACGCATCCCGCGATCGTGCTGACCGACGATCTGGAGCGCTTCGAACGGCTGAAGCTGCACATCCTCAACCTCGGCCATACATGGCTGGCGGATCGCTGGGCGCGGGCGGGGGCGGTGCCCGGCGTCACCGTGCGCGCGGCGATGGCCGATCCCGCGACCCGTGCGGCGCTGGAGCACGTGATGGCCGCCGAAGTCGTCCCCGGTTTCGCGGCGCACGGGCTGGGCGAGGCGGCGGCGACCTATGTCGCGACCACGCTGGAGCGGTTCGACAATCCGTTCCTCGACCATCTGCTGTCGGACATTCACGCGCATCATCCGCAGAAGATCGCCAAGCGCGTGGGCGGCTTCGTGTCCTGGGTGGGCGATGGCGCGGCGTTGCCCGAATTGCGCGCGCTGGCGGCGCGGGGCGCCTGATCAGGCGCGGGCGGGCAGCGTCAGGATGAAGCGCGCGCCGCCCTGCTCGCCGGGTTCGTGACGATCCATGGCCCGCATCCGCGCGGCCAGGGTGGCGACGATGAACAGCCCCATGCCGATGCCCGGCGCGCCGCCAACCGGCGGGGCGCCGGGCATCGGCATGGGGCTGTTCATCGTCGCCACCCTGGCCGCGCGGATGCGGGCCATGGATCGTCACGAACCCGGCGAGCAGGGCGGCG
>CAJYSA010000026.1 GCA_913777325.1 uncultured Sphingomonas sp.
TCGCCGCGAGCGCAACCGTCAGCACCGTGCCGACGATACCGAAAAACATCAGGTTCAGCGTCGTGCCGAGGCGGAAGGTGGCGACGGTGTAGACGCCGAGCGGGAAGGTGTAGCCCCACCAGCCGAGATTGAACGGCACGCCGGCGCGCCAGTAGCGGATGGTGATGAGCGTCGCGAGCGCCAGCCACCACAGGCCGAAACCCCACAGGCAGAGCCCGGCGACGACGCCGATCCCTTGTGCGACGCTACCAACACCGGCCAGCCCGTGCGCCGCGAGGATCGCCGGCGCATCCGCCCCGAGCACCAGCATACCCAGCGCCCCGGTGCCGATCGGCCCCAGCGCGAGCCAGGAGGATGCCGCCATGCTCTCGTGCGGGAGCTTATGGAGCGCCATGCGCAGGATGAGGATGGCGAGGATGCCGAACGCGACCGGCACCGAATAGGCCCACAGCACATAGGAAGTCGCAAGGGTTACCAGCTGCGCTTGGGCGTCAACCAGATGCGGCGCGAGCAGCCCGCCGCTGGCACCCGCCACTTCGGCAGCGACGACCGGCAACAGCCATACCGCGGTCATGCCGTCCAGGCTGTGCTCGTGGCGGGTAAACATCAGGTACGGGATCAACACGCCGCAGGCGAGCGACATGGCGACGTCGATCCACCACAGGACGTGTGCGACCGGCACGATGCCGTTACCGAACCGCGCGATACCGAAGGCGAGGCATCCGTTGATGATCGTCGCCAGGCCCATCGGGATGGTCCCGATGAACATAGACACGGTGTTGTGCCCGAAGATGCGCCGCGCCTCGTGCCCGAACATCACCCAGCGCGCACCATAGAGGCTGGCGAACAGCGCGAAGAGCGCGATGTTGAAGAACCACAACACCTCGCCGACCGGCTTCAGCGAGGGGCCAATGCCGGGCACCTGCGGTAGCGCGAGCGCGAGGATGCCCGTGCCCATCGTTGCGGCGAACCAGTTGGGCGTGAACTGGCGGATCATCTCGCGGGGGTGATCGAGCCGGCTGAGCGGCTTGAGGCCGGTCAGGACCGAGGGGGTGTCGGCAGTCATGCGACCTGCTCCTTGATGAGGTCCGTCAGCGCGTCGGCCGCGCGGGTGCGATAGCGCTCCTTGTGGCGCAGCGCGTGAAAGGCGCGGTCGGGCAGCCCGAGCGGCAGCTCGACCAGATCGCCGGCCTTGAGCGCGCGTGCGACGACCAATCGCGACAACACGGCAACGCCGGCACCGGCCTCGACCGCGGTGCGCACGGCTTCGTTGGACGGCAGCGTCATCGCTACCGTCAGCTGGGTCGGATCAAACCCGCGCTTTCGCAGCACGTCCTCGAAGGTCGAGCGCGTGCCCGAACCCTGCTCGCGGACGATCCAGCGTGCAGCCCGAAGCCAGTCCTCGTCGACGCGCCCGGCGTCCTCGCGGCCGACCAGCACCATCGGGTCACGCCCGACATTCCAGTGGGCGAGCGCCGGTTCGTCCACCTCGCCCTCGACAAAGCCGAGTTCCGCCGCGCCGCTCAGGACCTGCGCTGCTGCACCTTCGGTGTTGTCGATCGACAGTTCGACCGCGATCTGCGGGTGGCGTTCGTGGAAGGCGGCGAGCTTTGCCGGCAACCAGTAGCTCGCGATCGTCTGGCTGGCGACGATCCGCAACGAACCACGCGCGAGCCCGGCATAGTCCGCCAGCATCGTCTCGGCATGGGCTGCCCGCCCCAGCACCGCGCGCGCTTCCTCCAGAAAGCCGCGGCCTGCTTCGGTCAGCTGGATGCCACGCCCGACGCGGTGAAACAGAGGAACCCCGTAGCGCGCTTCGAGGGCTGCGACCGCGCCGGAGGCAGCAGACTGCGTGACATTCAGCGCTTCCGCTGCCTTGGTGACGTGTTCGCGCTCGGCGACACCGACGAAGATTCTGAGCTGCTCCAGGGTCATGCAGCTTATATCGCGCAATCTGATTGATACGACCAACCGTTTGATCTGTTTATTCCAATCTGGATATCGGAACGATCGGTAATCCTTCGTCTGCGACAGTCTTGAAGACTTGAAGCGATCCGCGCGCTTGCGGCGTTGGTTCGTCCATGACTGATATGATCGAGCGCAAATCCGATCCCTACAACGCCGAGCCGACGCCTAACGCGCTGATCGAACGGTTCCTGACGCCGCAGGCGCTGTTCTACGTGCGCAGCCATGGTGCAGTGCCTGACCTGCCCGCTGATCACCGGGTCGAAGTGAGCGGGACAGGCGTGGCGAGCCATTCCTTTTCGGTCGAGGAGTTGAAGAGCACGTTCGCCACACACACAGTGACGGCTGTGCTCCAATGTGCCGGCAACCGGCGCACGGATCTCCAGCAGGTCGCCAAGACCTCCGGCGATCCGTGGGATGTGGGCGCGATCGGCAATGCGGAGTGGACCGGCGTACGACTGTCCGACGTGCTAGATGCGGTCGGCGCGCCGGATGCGTCCGAATTGTTCGTGGGCTTCACTGGCGCGGACGAGGTGGACGTGGACGGCGGCGAAGCCTTGTTCGGAGTATCGATCGCCATGAGCAAGGCGCGGGAGCCCGACGTACTCCTCGCCTGGGCGATGAACGGCGAACCGCTGACGCCCGAACATGGCGCCCCGCTCCGCATGGTGGTGCCGGGCTATGCAGGCGTGCGCAGCGCCAAATGGCTGACGCGGATCGAGGTGCGCGACACGCCCTCCGACGCACCGATCCAGGCGCACGACTACAAGCTCTTTCCCGCCGATGTGACGAGCGACACCGTCGACTGGGACGAGGGTCTGACCATCAATGCCATGCCGCTCAACGCCGCGATCTGCTCGCCCGGCTCGGGCGAAACCCTGCCGGCCGGGGAAGTGCGGATCGAGGGTTATGCGATCGCCTATGATCGCCGCATCTCGCGCGTCGAGGTGTCGGTGAACGGCGGTCGTGACTGGCAACAGGCGACGTTCGCCGATGATCCGGAGACACGCTGGAGCTGGCGGCGCTGGACCCTCGACGCCACGCTCGGCAAGGGGCGCCAGCATCTTGTCGTGCGCGCCTTCGACGAGGCTGGACAGGGTCAGCCTGAACGACCGGACACGATGTGGAACTTCGCCGGCTACCTGTGCACCGCCTGGCACCACGTTCACGTGCTGGTCGAATGATCGAAGCATCAGCGGCATCGGACATCACCTTCTGGATCGATGCGATCGGCCGGCTGGTGGTGGCGACCGCAGCCGGGATGGTGCTCGGCTGGGAACGCTCGCGCGAGAACCGGCAGATCATGGGCCTGCGGACGCTGGGTCTGGTCGGTCTGGCGAGTTGCATCGCCGTGCAGGCGATCGTGCATAGTGGCTTGCCGAACGTGAACGCCGATGCCGCAGGACGGGCGATGCAGGGCATTCTGTCCGGCGTCGGCTTCATCGGTGCCGGTGCGGTGCTGCGGGTCGGTCAGGGTCAGGAAGTGCATGGTTTGGCGACCGCCGCGTGCATCTGGGTCACCGCCACGATCGGCGCGGCAGCGGGATTGGCATTGTGGCCGCTCATCGTCGGCGGGGTGAGCCTCGCAATGCTCGTCCTGTTCGTCGGAGCGCCGCTGGAACGCCGCATACGCGAGCGGGCCCGCCTGACGCCGGCCGAGGCCGACAGGAAGGATGCCGAGCGCAAGCCGTGATCTCGGCGGTCTACCCAGTGCCTGTCGGCGCCGAGAAGCGGCAAGGCGCTATCAGGACACAAGCGCCGCATCGGCCTGGCGCCGGACCTCGTCGGCGATCGGATGCAACTCGGCCGCGGGTCGCTCGCCCACCACACTATAGCCGATCCCATCAACCGCCCATGTGACCCGGCCCATGGTCCCGCTGGACGTGCTGGTCATGCTCGCGGTCTTGTCGATCTGCATGGGCCTCGTCAGCACCGCGAGTTTCGACGCTTGCGGTCCGTCGTAGAGGAGCAGTGCCGCAGGGCCGTGAGGCGTCGCGACCAATCGCCCCCCGCCATAGCGATAGCCGGCTGTGCTGAGGTCCGGGATGGTGACGCGCTCACCCAGTCGGGCGGAGGTCCACCGGATCAGCATGGCGCGCTGGTCGGGGCCGATTTCCGCCGGTCGTATCCGGTCGGCGGCATAGACACGGAAATTGTCACTCGCCTCGTTGGCCAGCGCCGCGATGCCCGCGCGGGGTTCACCGCTCCACCGCGCGCTCGACCAGCCCCCGCCAAACCCCAACGCCAGCAGAAGTGACGCGGCAATGGCGAGTTGCCAACGCGGTTGCCTTTGCCGTCCCCTGATCGCTGCCACGCGCATCGTCGCCGGAATGGGTTCGTCCGCGATCGTGGCGAACAGGGATGCAAGGGCTCGCGCCTGCTCCGCCTGCTCCCGCAAACGGGCATGCAGATCCGGCTGGCCTTTAAGGTAGGCGTCAACCAGGCGCTGCCGCTCGGGCGACAACCTGCCATCGATCCATGCGGCCAGATCGTCCTCGCCGATCGGGCTGGTCATTGCACGCTCCTCAATCGCGGCCGTTCACCCTCCCGGAGGAGGGTCGCCAGACGGTCGCGCCCCCGCGATATGCGCG
>CAJYSA010000027.1 GCA_913777325.1 uncultured Sphingomonas sp.
TGCACCGGGTCCGCCGGGTCGCTTTCGATATGGGCGAGCTCCGCCGCCGACACCTTGGTGCTTTCGCGCGGGCGGCGATAGAGTGCGATCCATGCCACCAGCCACAGCAGGCTGACCGCGCCGGTGATGATGAACGCCATCCGCCAGCCGAAGGCAAGCGTGATGGCGGGTACGATCAACGGCGTCACCACCGCGCCGATATTGGCGCCGGCATTGAAGATGCCGGTCGCCAATGCGCGCTCCTTGGCCGGAAACCATTCGGTCACCGCTTTCAGGCCAGCGGGAAAATTACCGCTTTCGCCCACGCCGAGGATGAAGCGCGCGACCGAGAATTGGAACGCGGTTCCGACAAAACCGCACAAGGTGTGGCCGATCGTCCAGATGATGAAGGCGATAGAATAGCCGATGCGCGCGCCGAGCATGTCGACGATCCTGCCGAACGACAGATAGCCGATCGCATAAGCGGCCTGGAACCAGAAGATGACGTCGGCATAGGTGGTTTCCGACCAGCCAAGTTCCGCCGAGATCGTCGGCTTCAGCACGCCGATCATCTGCCGGTCGACATAGTTGATCGCGGTCGCGGCGAACAGCAGCCCGCAGATCACCCAGCGATAGCGCCCGACATTGCCGGCCGCGCCCGCGACCTCCGGCGCTTCGATCGTTGCCATCGGTCTGTCTCTCCTGTGTCAGCGGCCTCTTGTTGGACCGTCTCGGGTTACTGGGCCGTGATCGTGCAATGGACGGACAGGCGCCCGTCGAACCGCGCTTCCACCCGGTCGCCGACCGCGACGGGATGGACGCCGGTGACCGCGCCCGTCGAAATCCATTGGCCTGGCACGACCGCGATGTTGCGCGCCGCCAGATGCTCGAACAGGAAACGCGCCGCGCCGAACGGGCCGTCCAGCATATCGGCGGCGACACCGGCGCCGATCTCAACATCGTCGATATAGAGGGCGACCGGCCAGCAATTCAGATCGGTGTCGCGCCACCCTTCGATCGCGGCACCGACCACCAGGCCGTTGTTGTTGCCGAAATCGGAGATGGTGACGGTCGGTCCGTTGGTGTTGATGCCGGGGAAGGGCGAGCTCGCGATCTCGATCCCCACGTGCACCGCGTCGATCAGGTCGCGTGCCTGCGCGATCGTGAAGTCGCGTTGCGCCGGATCGGGGATGCTGCCGATCCGCAACAGGAATTCGGCCTCCGCCGCGCCGAAGCCGTCGGCGAAGATCGGCATGTCGGCATGCTGCGCCTCGATGACCTGGTCGACGAAGATCGGCCCCGCAAGCCGGTCGAACCCCTCCGCGGGGGGATTGATCCGCCCGACCTTCCAGCCGGCGACCGTGCGGCCCGCCAGCGCCAGCGCGTGGTCCTGCACGGCATAGGCATGGGACAGATCACGCGGGAACGCGCCGGGATAGACGGGGAGCGCGGTCGCGGTACGTCGTGCTTCGACGAAAGCCTGCGCAATTCGCGCGATATCCTTGTCCGGCTCCACCGCCGCCCCTTCCTAAAGCCTCGTTGACGGATGGTTATGGGAAACCGGTGTCATTGGCAAGCTGGCCGCTGACGAGGAGGCGAGATAATCGCGATCGGCTTCGTGAGGTCCGTCCAGGATGGCTCCCCGTCGCGACAACTCATCGGTCGCCGCCGCTGCCGTCCGACTGACGTTCGCGGGGTCGTCTGCGGGGCTGGCGAGATCATCTGTGGCGCTCTAAATACCTGGGATGCAAAAGACCGGGCAGCCGACGATCAACGATGTGGCGCGCGTCGCGGGGGTGTCGAAAAAGACGGTCAGCCGGGTCATCAACCGCTCTCCGCTGCTCAACGAAGATACGCGCAAGCGCGTCGAGGATGTGATCGCGGACCTGGGCTATATCCCCAATCCCCAGGCGCGCGCGCTGGCGCTGCGGCGTAATTTCCTGATCGGGCTGGTCCACGACAATCCGAACGCGCAGACGGTGATGAACGTCCAGCAGGGAATGCTGGAGGCGTTGCACGACACCGAGTTCGAGATGGTGGTGCGCCCGCTGGATCGCGGATCGGCGACGATGCTCGACGACCTGCGCCATTTCCTGGAGCGGCAGCGCCTGTTCGGCGTGCTGCTGATGCCGCCGGTCAGCGAGAACGATTCGGTCGCGAGGCTGTGCGACGATATCGGGTGCCGGTACGTCCGGATGGGCTCGGCGGTATTGGACGAGGCGGACCATATGGTCGCCTCCAACGACCGCGAGGCGGTGCGCGGCGCGGTCTCCTATCTGATCCAGCAGGGCCATCGCCGCATCGGGCTGGTCGGCGGACCGCACGGTTTCCGCTCGGCGCGCGAACGACGACACGGGTTCGAGGATGCGCTGGCCGCCGCCGGGATCACGCTGCCGCGATCGATGATCGCCGATGGCAATTACACCTTCGATTCGGGGCTGGTCGCGGCGGAGCGGCTGCTGGACGTCGTGCCGCGCCCCACCGCGATCTTCTCCGCCAATGATGAGATGGCGGCGGGCGTCATCCATGCGGCGCGTCAGCGCGGGCTGGAGATTCCCCGCGACCTGTCGATCATCGGCTTCGACGATACGCCGATCGCCGCGCACGTTTGGCCGCCGCTGACCACGGTGCGCTGGCCGATCGCCTCGATGGCGCGCTCCGCCGCGCTCAAGCTGATCGCGGGCGGTATGGAACAGGAACCGGAGGTGGAGGAGCCTTCCCTGTTCCTCTCGACGTTGATCCGTCGCGCGTCCGTGGCCGCGCCGCGCGATTAAACGCCGTCTTGCATCGGCGCCTGACACCGGTTACCGGTGCTATATCGCTACCTGAGAGCGGATCGAGAGGATCGACATGGCCCGGGCGCTTCGCGTCGACCAACACCGGCTGTTTCGCGCGGGCGGCGCCGTGGCCGTGTCGGCCAGTCGCCCGACCAACCGCACCGATCGCATCGACCAGATTATGCCGGCCGCGCGCGCGGCCTGACGGAGAGAGCCATGTTCGATCGCACCTATCACGCCACCCATCCCGACATGATGGACCGTGTCACCAACGACGAGTTGCGCGACCGCTATCTGATTCAGAACCTGTTCCGCCCCGGCGCGTGCGTGCTGAACTATACCCACGCCGAGCGGTTCGTCATCGGTGGCGTCGCGGTCGCCGGCGCGCCGGTGCGGTTGCCGGCGCAGACCGCGCCCGCCTCGGCGGCCGGGCACCCCTTCCTTGAACGGCGCGAGCTGGCCGTGGTCAATGTCGGTGCGGTCGAGGGGGTCGTGACGGTCGATGGCGAGCGGTTCACGCTGGGCAACAAGGACTGCCTGTACGTGACGATGGGCGCGGCGGACGTGACATTCGAGGGAGAGGGGGCGCGCTTCTATCTGGCGTCGTGCCCCGCGCATCAGGCGTTCACGACGCGCAAGCTGGGCATAGCGGACGCCAATGCCCTGGCGCGCGGCAGCCTGGCCGAATCGAACGAGCGCACGATATATCAATTGGTGATCCCGGGCATCTGCGACAGCGCGCAGCTCGTGATGGGCCTCACCGTGCTGAAGCCCGGCAGCGTGTGGAACACCATGCCGCCGCACGTCCACGATCGGCGCAGCGAAATCTATTTCTACTTCGAGCTCGACAATCTCGAAACCGACCGCGTGATGCATTTCATGGGGGAGGGCGACGCGACCCGCCACATCGTGGTGGCGAACGAGGAAGCGGTGATCAGCCCGCCGTGGTCGATCCACATGGGGGCCGGGACGAAGGCCTATGCCTTCATCTGGGCGATGGCGGGCGAGAACCAGGATTACACCGACATGAACGTGCTGGACATCTGCCAGCTCGCGTAACGCGGCGTCGTTTCAACCCCGGCCCCCTCCGCCCGGCGCGGAGGGGAGGAGACTCGGATGAACCCCTTCGATCTTTCGGGCCGCGTCGCGGTCGTCACCGGTGCCAACACCGGGATCGGCCAGGCGATCGCGATCGCGCTGGCCACCGCCGGCGCCGACGTGGCGCTGGTGGGGCGCACGCCGGCGGAGGCCACGGCGGCGGCGATCCGCGATCTGGGCCGCCGCGCGCTGATCGTCGCGGCGGACCTTTCCACGATCGAGCCGGTGCAGCGCGTCGTCGATGCGACGGTCGAGGGGCTGGGCGGCCTCGACATCCTGGTCAACAATGCCGGGATCATCCGCCGCGCCGACGCGGTCGATTTTACCGAGGAGGATTGGGACGCGGTCGTCGACACCAATCTGAAGTCGGTGTTCTTCCTGAGCCAGGCGGCGGGGCGGCACATGATCGCCGCCGGGCGCGGGCGGATCATCAACATCGCCTCCATGCTGACCTTCCAGGGCGGGATCCGGGTGCCGAGCTACACCGCGTCCAAGTCTGGGATCGGCGGGTTGACCAAATTGCTCGCAAACGAATGGGCGAAGCATGGAGTGACCGTGAATGCGATCGCGCCCGGCTACATCGCCACCAACAACACCGCCGCGTTGCAGGCGGACGCGACGCGCAACGCCGCGATCCTGGATCGTATTCCCGCCGGCCGATGGGGCGATCCCGCCGATCTGGGCGGTGCGGCGGTGTTCCTCGCCTCCGATGCGGCGACCTATGTGCAGGGGCATATCCTCGCGGTCGATGGTGGGTGGCTGGCGCGATGACGCGCCGGCTGCTGGCGTTCGGTGAAATCATGCTGCGCCTGTCGCCACCGGGACGCGAATTGCTGTTGCAGACGCCGCGCCTCGACGTGTGGGTCGCCGGGGCGGAGGCGAACGTCGCGACGCAGCTCGCCCGGCTCGGCCATGACGTCCGGATCGCCAGCCGCGTGCCAGACAACGACTTGGGCCGCGCCGCGATCACCACGTTGCGCGGGCACGGTGTCGATACCGGCGGCATCAAGCACGGCGGCGAGCGGATGGGGCTGTATTTCGTCTCCTCGGGCGCCGGGTTGCGGGCGACCGAGGTGTTATATGATCGCGCCTGGTCCTCCTTCGCCGAGGCGCCGGTCGAAAGCTGGAACTGGGACGCGCTGCTCGCCGGGGTCACGCGGCTGCACCTGTCGGGAATCACGCCCGCGCTGGGCCGCGGCCCCGCCGACAGTGCGCTCGCGGCTGTCGAGGCGGCATCGGCGCGGGGCATCGCCATATCGTTCGACGGCAATTGGCGCGGCAAGTTATGGGCGCGATGGGATGGCGATCCACGGCGCATCCTGAGCGGGATCGTCGCGCACGCCGATCTGCTGTTCGGCAACCACCGCGATATCGCGCTGCTGCTCGGCCGCGACGATTTCGCCGGCGAGGGGGCCGACCGCCGTCGCATGGCGAGCGAAGCCGCCTTCGCCGCGTTCCCCCGACTGCGCGTGATCGCCTCGACCGCGCGAACCGTGGAGCACGTCGACCTGCACCACCTCGCCGCACGGATCGACACCCGCGAGGCGGCGGTGCAGACCGAACCGGTCGTGTTGGCGGGGATCATCGACCGGATCGGCGGCGGCGATGCCTTCGCGGCGGGCGTGTTGCACGCGATCGAGCGCGGGCGGGGGATTGAAGAGGCCGCGCGCACCGGGCTCGCGCTCGCCGCGCTCAAACACGCGCTGCCCGGCGACGCTGCCTTGTTCCGGCAGGCCGATCTGGACGGCTATCTCGCCGGTGGGCTGGATGTCCGGCGGTGACGGCTGGACGCGACGCGGCGCGATCGGGGCCGGGGCGGCGCTGATCGCGGCCCGCGCGGTGCACGCCGCGCCAAGCGCAGCGATCCGCACCGCCGCCGGCGACTTCGTCGGCACGCGCGAGGGGGTGGTGCACGCCTTTCGTGGCATCCGCTACGGCAACGGGCCGCGTTTTCGCGCGCCTATTCCCTTCGCCAAGACCGGGCTGATCGTCCGCGCCGATGCGTTCGGCCCCGCGTGCCCGCAACGCGGCCCCTACGAGCCGCAAAGCGAAGACTGTCTCTTCCTGAACATCTGGACCGCCGAGGTGGACGCGCGAGCGCGCAAGCCGGTAATGGTCTATATCCACGGTGGCGCCTACTCGAACGGCAGCGTCACCGATCCGCTCAACGACGGGCAGGCGCTGGCCGCGCGCGGTGACGTCGTGGTGGTGACGGTCAACCATCGGCTGAACGCGCTGGGCTACCTGTATCTCGCGCGCTTCGACCCGCGATTCAGCGACAGCGGCAATGTCGGACAGCTCGACCTGATCCTCGCACTCAAATGGGTTCGCGACCATATCGCCGCGTTCGGAGGCGATCCGACGCGCGTCATGGTGTTTGGGCAGTCGGGAGGCGGCGCGAAGATCGCGACGATGATGGGCATGGCGGCGGCAAACGGACTATTCCACCGCGCCGCGACGATGAGTGGCCAGCAGGTGACGGTGTCGGGGCCGCTCCATGCCACCGCGCGCGCGCGCGCCTATCTCGCGGCATTGAAGGTGCCGGAGCGCGATACGACCGCGCTGCTGGATGTGCCCGTCCAGCGGCTGGTCGAGGCGCTGGACACGCGCGATCCGATCATGGGGGGCAGCCTCTACTTCGGGCCGGTGCTCGACATGCGATGGCTGACGCGCCACCCATTCTGGCCCGATGCCGACCCGCGTGGCCGTGCGATCCCGATGATGCTGGGCAATGTGCACGACGAGACGCGGGGGTTTCTTGCTCCCGACTCAGTGCTGGTCCGGGGGCTGACGTGGAACAATCTGGCGGAGCGGATGGCGCCCGAGCTGCGCATCGACATCCTGCCCGAATGGGTCGTCGCGCAATATCGGGCTCGTTTCCCGAATTGGTCGCCCGTGGAGGTGTTTTACGATGCGACGACCGCGGCGCGTAGCTGGCGCGGGCAGGTGATCGAGGCGGAGGCACGCGCGGTCGCGGGTGTGCCGGCCTTCGTCTATCAGGTCGATTTCACGTCGCGCGCCGATCCCCGGCGCGGTGCTTTCCATACGATCGACATCCCGCTGGTGTTCGGCACGTTGGGTGCGGCGGGATCGCAGACCGGGACCGCTGCCGACGCCCGCGCGACGAGCGCGGCGATGCAGGACAGTTTCGTCGCCTTCGCGAAGCATGGCGATCCAAGCCACTCCAGTCTGCCGCATTGGCCCGGGTACACGCTGGACACTCGCGCGACGATGATCTTCGACGCCCGATCGCGGCTGGAGCGAAACCCGCGCCGCTGGCAACGCGAGCTGTTCGCGCGTGTCCCGTATATCCAGCCCGGCACCTAAGCCGAACAGGTGAACGGCAATCTCCCGTCACCTGGGCGACCGCACCAAAACACAGTTGACACCGGTTACCAAAACGACGCAGACATGTGGTGGGCGAAGCGGGCCGAGACCCGCAATCCCGGGGGAGGTCGCGGAATGCAGGCGTCGATCGCTTGCTTTACCCTCCCCGGCATAATTTTTGGTCTCGGTTGCGCACCTTGCGGGCGTAACCGGTGTCATGGCAGGCCGTCCCGCGAAGGACGGGCGCAGGGGAGAGTGAGATGGCGGACGGTTTCGCGGTGCTCAAGACGGCGCGCATGCGGCAGCTGCGGGGAATTTCGGCAGGTGCGCTGATGCTGGCGCTTGCCATGCCTGGCGCGGCCTTCGCGCAGGCGGCGCAAATCCCCGCCACCCCCGCGACCGGCACCCCGCCGCACACCGATCCATCTCCTGCTCAGGCCGCCGTGGCGCCTGCGGAATCCGCGAACCAGCCGGCGGACCCGGCTGCAGCCACCGCCCCGTTGGGGCAGGATGGTGCAGCCGCCGACATCATCGTCACCGGCTTCCGCCGGTCGCTCGACGCCGCGCTGAACGTGAAGCGCGAGTCGGTCGCGGCGGTCGACGCCATCGTCGCCGAGGATATCGCCAAGTTCCCCGATCAGAACCTCGCCGAGTCGCTTCAGCGCATTCCCGGTATCTCGATCCAGCGCGACGCCGGGGAAGGGCGCGCGATCACGGTGCGCGGTCTGGGCGCGCAATTCACCCGCGTGCGGGTCAACGGCATGGAGACGGTCGCGACCTCGACCGATGGGGCCAGCGCCAACCGCGATCGCGCATTCGACTTCAACGTCTTCGCGTCCGAGCTGTTCAACTCGATCGTCGTCCACAAAACGGCGGAGGCGTCGCTCGACGAAGGATCGCTGGGCGCCGTCGTTGATCTCAACACGGGCAACCCGCTGGGCGGCAAGAAGGGCGTGACGCTCGTCGGATCGACGCAGGCAAGCTATAACGACCTGTCGAAGAACTGGGGGCCGCGCCTCGCCGGCCTGCTGTCGTACAAGAACGAGGCGGGCACGTTCGGTGCCTCGGTGTCGGCGGCGTACAGCAAGACCAACAATCTGGAAATGGGCAACACCACGACGCGCTGGGCACAGGGGCGCTTCGACTCGGTCGATGGCGTGCCATGTTTCTATTCCAGCAACACCAGCAGCACGCGCGTCGCCAATTCCGGCGGCTTCTACCGACCCAGCGCCGCGTGCACCCAGGCGGCGCTGGCTTTTCACCCGCGCATTCCCCGGTATGGCGAAATCCGCCACGATCGTGAGCGGCTGGGCATCACCGGTAGCGTGCAATTCGCGCCCAGCGACGCCACGAAGATTTCTGTCGATGCGCTGTATTCGCGGTTCAAGGAGGATCGCGAGGAGAAATGGGGCGAGGTGCTGCTGCGCTCGAACGAGCGGTCGATCGACGTCCTGAACCCCAAATATGACGACAAGGGGAACATGATCGCGGCGACGCTGAACGATGCGTATGTCCGCACCGAACATTACCTTCGGCGTTCGCAGACCGAATTCTACCAGATCGGCGCGAGCTGGGACCAGAATGTCACCGACCGGTTCCGCTTCACGGCGATGGGCGGCATCTCGCAGTCGGATGCGACGATCCCGCTGGAGACGACCTTCGTCTTCGACAACCGCTCGGCGCAGAACTACCGCTACGACTACAGCAATGCGCGCAGCCCGGTGCTGAGCTTCGGCACGTCGATGACCGATCCGTCGCTGTTCCAGCTTGCCGAGATCCGCGATCGTCCGTCGGACACGGTGAACAAGTTCCGCAATGCGCAACTGCGCACCGAATGGGACGTCACCGAGGGCTTCCAGATCAAGGCGGGCGCGGTCTATCGCCGCTTCTCCTTCGATACGAAGGGCTTCACCCGCGACGCGGTGGTTTGTCCGTCGGCGGGCAAGGATGCGGTGCTGGGCACGATCACCTGTTCGGCGTCCAACCAGTTCGGCGCTGGCGCGGTCTATGGCTTCCCGGCGACCGGCCTGTCGGAAAGCTTCACACTGGGCAAGGCGGGGCAGCCGGCGGGCACCACGACGACCTGGCTGATCCCGAACCTGGGCGCGTCCGCCGCCTATACCGGCCTGTACAATCGTGCGCTGACCCCGGATGCGGGCAATATCCGCAGCGTGATCGAGGCGGTGAAGGGCGGCTATCTGGAGTTCGACGTCAAGGGTGACCTGCTGGGCCTGCGCTATGCCGCGAACGGCGGCGTCCGCTACGTCCATACCGACCAGACGTCCACCGGGCTGAGCAGCGGCACCCCCGTCACGGTCAACCGCAACTATGACGACTGGCTGCCGGCGCTCAACGTCGCGCTGTTCCCGACCGAGTCGATCATCCTGCGCGGTGCGATCTCCAAGGTCATCACGCGCCCCACGCTCGGCAACCTGACGCCGGGCGGGTCGATCGACGGGTTCAACTATCGCATCACCTTCGGCAACCCGAACCTGAATCCCTTCCGCGCCACCTCCTACGATCTGGCCGCGGAATGGTATTTCGCGCCGCAATCGCTGCTCTCGGTGGCGGTGTTCAAGAAGCAGGTCGACAGCTTCCCCGTCTCGCAGACCACCACCGGGACCTTCGCCTCCACGGGTCTGCCGACCTCGATCATCCCGCCGAGCTCCCCGGCGCGCGCGAACCCGGAAGGGCAGGTTTGGACGATCAACTCGGTGACCAATGGCACGGGTGCGTCGCTGAAGGGCATCGAACTCTCGTTCCAGGCCGCGCTGCGCTTCCTGCCCGGCTTCCTCAAGAACTTCGGCGTGATCGCCAACACGACGCTGATCGACTCGACCGCGACCTATACCGTGGCGGGGCCGACGGTGAACGACTGCGTGCGCCCGAGCAACCCGGCGGCGGCCTGTACCTTCGGGCCCAATGTCGCGGCGCGGCGCACCGCCACTTTGTTCGGCCTGTCGAAGCGCGCCTGGAACGGGACGCTTTATTATGAGGATGCGCGGTTCAGCGCGCGCGGCTCGGTCAGCTATCGCGGGCCGTATATCGATGCGAACAGCGGCACGGGCAACGTGTTCGAAGGCTATAATTCCACGGTCAATGTCGATGCGTCGATCCGCTACAAGATCACCCCCAATGTCGAGGTGTCTTTGGAAGGCACCAACCTGACCGATGTGTACCGTGACCGCTACACCGACCTCGATGCCAACCGCATCTACGAATACAATCACTTCGGTCGCACCGTGCTGATCGGCGCGCGGTTCAAGATGTAACCTCTCAACGTCCAGGGGCAGAAGCGTCATGGCCGCCATCGATCGCCGACAGGCGCTGATCGCCACCCTCGTGGCGGGAACGGCGGCGCGCCTGCCGGCCAGCGGAACGGGGGCAGGCGATCCCGCCGAGACGATCGCGCTCTGGCCAGCAGGCGCCCCCGGCATGCCAACGCTCCTTCCGACCGAAACCGTGGAGGAGCGCAGCAGGGATGCCGCCTTGCGCGACCGCGCGATCCGCGGCGTCGTGGGGCCCCGCATGGCCGTCTTCCGCCCGTCGAGCCCGAACGGCAGCGCGGTGCTGGTCATGCCGGGCGGCGGCTATCGCTGGGTGGTGATCGACAAGGAGGGGTATGAGATCGGTCGCTGGCTGGCGGCGCGTGGCTACACCGTCTTCGTCCTCTTCTATCGGTTGCCCGGCGATGGCTGGGCGGCGGGGCCGGACGTCGCGCTATCCGATGCGCAGCGGGCGATCCGGCTGATCCGCGCACGCGCCGACCATTATGGCGTTCGGCCCGATCGCGTCGCGGCGATGGGCTTTTCCGCCGGCGGTCATGTGTGCGGCGATCTGGCGACGCGCTACGCGCTGCGCAGCTACGCGCCCGTCGATGCCGCCGACCGACTGTCGGCGCGCCCCGATCTCGCCGCGCTGATCTACGCCGTCCAGTCGATGAGCGCGCCATTGGCCCACAAGGGTTCGCGCGCCTTGCTGCTCGGCCCGGACGCGTCGGCGGTAGCGGAGCAGGCGCACACGCCGGCGCTGCATGTCACGCACGAGACGCCATCCTGCTTCATGGTGCATGCCGAGGATGATGACGTTGTGCCCGTGGACAATACGCTGGCGATGCGTGCCGCGTTGAAGGCGGCGGGCGTGCCGGTCGAAACGCATCTGTTCGAACGCGGGGGGCATGGCTTCGGGCTGCGCGGCGCGGTGGGCAAGCCTGTCGCGGCCTGGCCCGAATTGTTCGACCGCTGGGCGCGATCGCACGGCATGGGCGGATCGCCCCAGGCGACGCCCGTGACATGACCCTCGCTGCAAACATCATCATGACAACAAAGGGTTGCGACACATGAACAGCCGGTTTGCGCGGTTTTTGACCTCGGCGACGGTTCTCGCGCTGGTCGGTTGCGGTGGCGACGAGGCGATGGTTGGCGCGATGCCGGCGCCGGCAGCCAGCGCCACTCCCACTCCCACAACGGCAGGCTCGTTGGGTGCGGACGGCTGGGCCGCGACCTCGGGCGGCACCACCGGAGGAAATGGCGCGACCGCCGCAAAGACCTATACGGTCACCAACCGCAACCAACTGATCCAGGCGCTGTATGGCAACACCGCGACGATCGCGGCGGACGGCGGGGTGACGGCGGGTACGCTCGATCCCGATCCCAAGATCATCTACGTGCGTGGAACGATCAGCCTGAACGTCAATCAGGCGTTGGTCGAGCAGAGCGCCGACGATTACGTCCGCGCCTCATGCGCGGCGACCCGCTACGGCTATGCCGACGAGGCGGCGCTGTGGAGTGCCTATTATGCGGCCTATCGTCCCGCCGTCTGGGGAAATGCGACCACCGTGTCGGGCACGCCGGAAAGTGCGCGAGCCTGTGCCGCCGATGCGCAGAAGAAGGCGGTGCGGCTCTACGTTCCGTCCAATACGTCGATCATCGGGCTGGGCGGCGATGCGCGGATCACGCACGGAAACCTCGTGCTGGGCACCAGCGCCGCGCCGGTCGACAACATCGTCGTCCGCAACGTGACGTTCGAGGATGCCTTCGACTTCTTCCCGGAATGGGATCCGACCGACTCGACCACGGGGCGCTGGAACTCCGCCTATGATCTGATTTCGGTGATGTACGCCACGCACGTGTGGATCGACCACAGCACCTTCAGCGACGGCAGCCGGTTCGACAAGTCCTATCCGTCGGTCTGGACTGAGACGGTGAAGGGCGTCGATTATCGCGGCAGCGACTTCAAGGTGCAGCATCACGACGGGCTGGTCGATATCACCAAGCTCGGCAATCTGGTGACGATCTCGAACAGCCTGTTCTTCAATCACGATAAATCGTTCCTGATCGGCGGCACGGATACCGCGAGCCGCACTGCCGAAAATCCGTCGGTGCTGAAAGTGACGTTCCACGACAATTACTTCCGTGGATTGCGGCAGCGCCAGCCACGCGTCCGCTTCGGGCAGGTGCACGTCTACAACAATTATTATGAGGGCACGCTGGACAGCGCGGCGGATTACCCGTGGCTCGTCGGCTGGACCGTCGGGCAAAGCGGCAAGATCTATGCCGAAAACAACGTGTTCCAGATCGCGGGTGGCGCGAGCGTGACGAACCTGTGGAGCGTGTCGGTCAGCGCGTCGCGGACCAATGCGTGCGTCGCGCTCGGCTATACCAGCGCGGATTGTGCGGCGACCTTCGTCGACAGCGGCACTGTGCTGAACGGCGTGGCGGTCGACGCGATGAGTTCGCTGCTTGCGCGCTATCCGGCGGTCAGCGGCACCAGCTGGCGACCGATCCTCTCTTATGCCTATTCGCCGAAACCCACGACGGGCCTGTCGGCGCAGATCATCGCCGGGGCGGGCGCGGGCGCGGGCAAGCTGTAAGGTGCATGGGACCGATGCGGTGGCGCATCGGTCCCATGACGCACCCGGTCACTGGCAGGCGAGGCACTCGTCATAGTCGGTCGTCTCGCCGATCGAGAACTTCGGCGTGGCGATCGTATTGTCGGCCTCGACACCGCCCGAGCCCTCCGACCCGGCGAAGCCGGCGCGCTGGACCGACTTGGAGCGAAGATAATAGAGCGACTTGATCCCCAGTTCCCACGCGCGGAAATGGAGCATCAGCAAGTCCCACTTCTCGACGTCCGCCGGAATGAACAGGTTCAGCGACTGTGCCTGATCGATGTACGGCGTGCGGTCCCCGGCGAGTTCGAGCAGCCAGCGCTGGTCGATCTCGAACGACGTCTTGTAGCAGTCTTTCTCCTCCTGGCTGAGGAAGTCGAGGTGCTGCACCGACCCACCATGCTCCAGGATCGAGCTCCAGACCGACTCGCTGTTCTTGCTCTTCTCGTTCAGCAGCTTTTCAAGATACGGGTTCTTGACCGCGAAGCTGCCCGACAGCGTCTTGTGAGTATAAATGTTCGCCGGGATCGGCTCGATACAGGCGCTGGTGCCGCCGCAGATGATGCTGATCGACGCGGTCGGGGCGATCGCCATCTTGCACGAGAAGCGCTCCATGACGCCGACGTCCGCCGCGTCCGGGCACGGCCCGCGCTCGGCGGCGAGCGTCATCGACGCCTGATTCACCTGCGCGTTGATCTGCCGGAACATGCGCAGGTTCCAGCTCTTGGCCATCGCGCCCTCGAACGCGATCCCACGCGCCTGAAGGAACGAGTGGAAACCCATCACGCCCAGGCCGACCGAGCGCTCGCGCGCCGCGCTATAGGCCGCGCGCTCCATGCCGGGTTCGTGGCGATCGATATAGTCCTGCAAGACGTTGTCGAGGAAGCGCATCACGTCTTCGACAAAGCCCTTCTCGTCCTTCCACTGGTCCCAGGTTTCGAGGTTGAGCGACGACAGGCAGCAGACCGCGGTACGATCGTTGCCGAGGTGATCCTTGCCGGTCGGCAGCGTGATCTCGCTGCACAGGTTGGACGTCGACACCTTCAGCCCCAGTTCGCGATGGTGCTTCGGCATCGTCGAGTTCACATGGTCGGCGAAGACGATGTACGGCTCGCCGGTCGCCAGCCGGGTCTCGACCAGCTTCTGGAACAGCGCGCGCGCATCGACGGTGCCGCGCACCGAACCGTCCTTCGGGCTCTTGAGCTGCCATTCCGCACCGTCACGCACCGCCGCCATGAAGGCGTCGGGAATCAGCACGCCGTGGTGGAGATTCAGCGCCTTGCGGTTGAAATCGCCCGACGGCTTACGGATCTCGAGGAATTCCTCGATCTCCGGGTGCGAGATGTCGAGGTAGCAGGCCGCCGACCCGCGCCGCAGCGACCCCTGCGAGATCGCGAGCGTCAGCGAATCCATGACGCGTACGAACGGGATGATGCCGCTGGTCTTGCCGTTAAGCCCCACCGGCTCGCCGATGCCGCGCACATTGCCCCAATAGGTGCCGATTCCGCCGCCGCGCGAGGCGAGCCACACATTCTCGTTCCACGTCTGCACGATCCCGTCGAGGCTGTCGGGGACCGAGTTGAGATAGCAGCTGATCGGCAGCCCGCGCCCGGTGCCGCCGTTCGACAGCACTGGCGTTGCGGGCATGAACCACAGCCGCGAGATATAGTCGTACAACCGCTGCGCATGCGCCTGATCGTCGGCATAGGCGCTGGCGACGCGGACGAAGAGATCCTGATAGCTTTCGCCGGGCAGGAGATAGCGGTCCTTCAGCGTCTCCTTGCCGAAATCGGTCAGCAGCGCATCGCGCCCATGATCGACGTCCAGCGGGTAGGGCGCGGTGCGTGCACCATGCTTCGCGATCGCCTGCTCGGTGGCGGTCGCCTCGATCGTGTCGGTCGTCATCGCGTCGGCGTCCGTGGTCGTGAAGTTCATGCTATCGCCCGCCTGTATGTGGTACGATCCATGCGGATCGGCTATTCGAAACACTTGGTGCCGGGCCTGTCGCCGATGGAGAGCCTGTACGGCTGCGTTACCACCGATAGCGCCGATGCCCGGCCGCTACCTCTACAGATTGTGGCAGATGCGAGCGGCGGGCAAGACCCGCCGACAGGTCCGGGAGCGGTCCTAATCGCGGCGACGCGCGGACTTCCGCCGCTTTTCGAAAGTGCAAGCCGGCAAAATTTTTTTCACCACAATGCCCGCTGGCCCGATCGAATCGCGCCGCTGTTGCCCCGGCGCGGCCCCGCTTATAGAGCGTGCCCATGACGACCGTGATCCGTACCGCCGACCTGATCGAGAGCGTCGCCGACGCGCTCCAGTTCATCAGCTACTATCACCCGATGGATTACATCCGCGCGCTGGGCACCGCCTATGCGGCGGAGCAGTCGCCCGCCGCCAAGGATGCGATCGCGCAGATCCTGACCAACAGCCGGATGTGCGCGGAGGGGCATCGCCCGATCTGCCAGGACACCGGCATCGTCAACGTCTTCGTGAAATGGGGCATGGACTGCCGCCTGGACGACAACAGCCGATCGATGCAGGAGGTGATCGACGAGGGCGTGCGCCGGGCGTACCTGCACCCCGAAAACAAGCTGCGCGCCAGCGTGCTCGCCGACCCCG
>CAJYSA010000028.1 GCA_913777325.1 uncultured Sphingomonas sp.
GTCAGATCGCTGCGATGGACGCCGAGGCGGTGATCCCGTCCAAGCGCAACCGCAAGGTCGCCATCCCGCACGATGCCCTCATCTACAAGCATCGCAACCAAATCGAGAGATGCTTCGGTCGCCTCAAGCATTTCCGACGCTTCGCTACTCGCTACGACCGCCGCATCATCCACTTCACCGGCTTCGTCCATCTCGCCGCTGCCATGATCTGGCTACGATGAATGTCGATCCAGGCTAGACCGGTGGCGACAGGGCGTTGGGGGGCGGGATGCGGGTCGGAACGATGATGGCGGTGGTGTTGACGGTGGCCAGCGCGCTGCCGGCGCATGCCGAGGGGCCCAGCGCCTGCGCGCGCCTGGCGCCGCAATTGAAGATGAAGCAGGTCGCGGTCCAGCCGGACGGGAAGACGCCGGGCGCGGCGTCGGAGTGGAACGTCGATCTGCTCGGCGGGCTTGGCAAGGCGATGTTCGGCGGCACCGCGGCGTCGACCATGTCGGTCGAGGCGGCACCCGATTCCGACGAGGTCGATTTCAGCCGCTACACGCGCGCCTGCGTTCGCGAACGTGTCGACGTCGCGTGCCATGTCACCGGGCCGGCACGATTGGTGGTGGCGACCGACAAGACCGAGGCGGCGGTGGACGTGGCGCCCGGCGAGACGATCGACGCGGGGATCCGCAAGGGGCGCCGCATCCACTGTCGCGACCTGCGCTGATCCGCGCGGTCGCGTCGCGGCCCCTGCGTCAGGCCGCCGCGCTGCCGGTGAGCGCCGGCAACCGCTCCTCGATCCAGTCCGTCAGCGACGCGACCAGCCGCGCGGCCTGCCGGCCGTCGTCGGTCAGCGAATATTCGACGTGCGGCGGCACCGTCGCGAAACTCTCGCGCCGCACCAAGCCGTCGCCTTCGAGCTGCTTGAGCGTTTGCGACAGCATCCGTTCACTGACCCCGGCGACGCGGCGCCGCAATTCGCTGAAGCGCAGCGTCCCATCCTGCAACACGATCAGCGCCAGCGTGCCCCAGGTGCTCGTCACATGCTTCAGCACCAGGCGCGACGGGCAGCGCGGGGACAGCACATCGCCCCGGCGCAGATGCGCGGCGAGATGGCCCGGGGTCGCGGGATCGGTCATCACTTACCTTTATGTGCGTACTTACGACGCGTAAGGTAGCGGCCTATCTCCGCGCGGCAACCATCATCCTGGGAGATTATCATGTACGCGGTCACCGGAGCGTCGGGCCAGTTGGGCCGGCTGGTCATCGAGGCGCTGCTGGAGCAGGTCGCGCCGGAGCAGATCATCGCGCTGGTGCGCGATCCCGCCACGGTGGCGGGGCTGGCGGCGCGCGGAGTGGTGGCGCGGCGGTTCGACTATGACCAGCCGGCGACGCTGGTGCCGGCGCTGTCGGGGGTCGACGGGCTGTTGCTGATCTCCTCGAACGCGCTGGGGGTGCGCACGGCGCAGCACCGCGCGGTCGTCGATGCCGTCACCACCGCCGGCGTCGGACATCTCGTCTACACCAGCATCCTGCACGCGGACGCCAATCCGATGAACCTCGCCACCGAGCATCGGGATACCGAAGCCGCGATCGCGGCGAGCGGCGTGCCGCACACGATCCTGCGCAACGGCTGGTATACCGAGAATTACGCCGCCGCCGCCCCGACCGCCGTGCGCCACGGGGTTCTGGCGGGCAGCGCGGGGCAGGGGCGGATCGCGGCGGCAAGCCGGGCCGATTACGCCCTGGCGGCGGCGACGGCGCTGCTCGCCGGGGTGTCCGGCGCCGGCATCCACGAACTGGCCGGGGACGACGCGTTCACGCTGGACGCGTTTGCCAGGGAGATCGGCGCGATCGCCGCGGTGCCGGTCGTGTACCGCGACCTGCCGGAGGCGGCGTATCGGGCGTTGCTGGAGCAGGCCGGCTTGCCCGCGCCGGTCGCCGCGATGCTGGCGGAGAGCGACGCCAAGGCCGCGGACGACAGCCTGTATGACGACGGCCATGCGCTGAGCCGGCTGATCGGGCGCCCGACGACCCCGTGGCGCGAGACGTTGCGCGCGACGCTATCGCAGTGATCGGCGCGCCAATGGGGACGGTGGCGGTCCCCATTGGCGTCCGTCAGGCCGCGATCGGCATCGCGGCGTCGACACGGGCATCCGGCGCATCGAGATCGAGCGCGAAGTCGACCGCCTCGACCATGCCGCCGCGCGCCAGCGCGTGACGCTGGGACCGACCCGTCTCGACGAAGCCCAGCTTGCGCAGGACGTGCCCGGACGCGGGGTTGTCGACATGGTGGTAGGCGGCGATCCGCGTGATCGGCAGCGCGTGCCGCGCCATCTGGATCACCGCGTGTCCCGCCTCGCTGGCATAGCCGCGACCCCAGGCGTCGGGCGTCAGCCAATAGCCCAATTCGTGATCGCCATTGTCGGCGCGGTGCAGCCCGATCCCGCCGATCAGCCGGTGCGCGCCGGCGCGTTCGAGGATGACGAAGCGGGGCTCGGTGGCGGCGCGGGGCAGCGACAGGAACGTCGCGGCATCCTCGGGCGCATAGGGCCACGGCACGCGGGCGAGGCGGGTGACGACCGCCTCATGCGCGATCGCCCGCGCCAGGGCGGGCGCGTCCTCCGGCCAGCCGGGCCGTAACGTCAAACGGGGCGTCAACGCGAACATGCTCCATCTCCTTCGACGGGCCGTGGCACGCGACGGTGACGGTCGCGCGACACGGGGACGATCAGGGGAGGGAGCATGAAAAAAGGGAGCCGGGGCGGACCCGTCTCCCTTGTCTGGCTGTGTTCCGTCTGGAACCCCGGGTCGCCCTGGTGGGCAACCCGTGTGGTTACCCGATGCTATTCGGCCGCGGCCGCAATCATGTCCACCGAACAGAATTTGCGCCCCAGCTTGCCGTCGTGGAACACCACGCGGCCGTCGACGAGCGCAAACAGGGTATGATCCTTGCCGATGCCGACGTTACGGCCCGGGTAGAACTTCGTCCCGCGCTGACGCACCAGGATGTTGCCCGCGATCGCTTCCTGACCGCCGAACTTCTTCACGCCGAGGCGACGACCGGCCGAATCACGACCGTTACGCGACGAACCGCCTGCTTTCTTATGTGCCATTGTGTCTGTTCCTTTCGCGCTTTGGGGCTCAGCCGACCGAGACGATCTTCAGGATCGTGTGGTTCTGGCGATGGCCGTTGCGGCGACGATAGTTGTGGCGGCGACGCTTCTTGAAAACGATCACCTTCTCACCCTTCGCCTGGGCGATGATCTCGGCGGCGACGGTCAGGCCCGCGACGTCCTTCAGCTCGGCGCCCTCGCCAGCGAGCAGCACGTCACCCAGCGTCACCGACGCGCCGGCCTCGCCCTCGATCTTCTCGACGACGATCTTGTCTCCGGCGGCCACGCGATACTGCTTGCCGCCCGTGCGCACGACTGCGAACATGGCTACGATGTTTCCTTCAACGGGAATTGCTTCCCAAATGTCATGGACCGCGACGGCCGTGCCGCACGGTTGAAGCGTGGCGGTTAGGATAGCGCCTGCGCGATGTCAACCGATTCCCCGCCGCAGGGGCGGTTAATGGCGGTGAAGCCGCTTCAGCCCGTAGCGCCCGTCGTCGAGCCGGTCGAACAGCCCGGCGATCGCGGGATGATCGACGGGTTCGTCGCTGTCGTCATGCTCCAGGTTCTGCTGGCTGACATAGGCGACATAGCTCGATTCGAGGTTTTCGGCGAGCAGATGGTAGAACGGCTGGTCCTTGGCGGGACGCAGCGTCTCGGGGATCGACTGATACCATTCCTCGCTGTTGGCGAAGACGGGATCGACGTCGAAGATCACGCCGCGGAAGTCGAGCATGCGGTGGCGCACCACGTCGCCGATCGAGAAGCGGGCGTGCGCGATCGGCGGGGCGATCGGATCATCGGGGAGGCGGGTATCAGCCAGCGCGGGGCGGGTCATAGCCGCGTATCTAGTGCGGAAATCGTCGAGCACAACACAGGATGCGCTTGCACGGCGCGTAACAAGCCGCTAGGGGCCGCGCCTCGACCAACCGCCGGGCGCTCTTCGGGCCGCCGGTGACCCTCGCGGAGAGGTGGCAGAGTGGTCGAATGCACCGCACTCGAAATGCGGCGTGCCCTCACGGGTACCGTGGGTTCGAATCCCACCCTCTCCGCCATTTACCCTTTCCAGCTAAGCCCGAACAGTACCAAGAGCCGCTGATTTACGTGCGTTTTTGCGCTATGCGTCTTCCCATGTGATCCCGATCCGTTCCGCCCAAGCGCGGGGTATCGGGGGGCATCAAGCGGGGTATCGTTTTCGCGGAGTGGGGTACGATGGCGCTGACCGACGCGGCGGTGAAGAAGGCAGAGGTTCGGGAGAAGCCGTACAAGATGGCCGACTCCGGTGGCCTCTACCTGTACGTGGCCCCCTCGGGCCTGAAGTCCTGGCGGATGAAATTCAAGGTCGGCGGGTCGGAGAAGCTGCTGACCTTCGGTCCCTATCCCGACGTGAAGCTCTCGCAGGCCCGTGAGCAGCGCGACGAGGCCCGGCGCAAGCTGAGGGATGGCGTCGATCCGTCCGGTGCGCGGAAGCGGGCAGAGGAGCAGCGTGCCGCGGCGCGCGCTGAGCAGGCCCAGTTGCTGACATTCGAGGAAGCGGCGCGGCGCTGGTGGGACATGCAGCGCGGCCGGTGGACGCCGGTTCATAGCGAAGACGTCATCACCAGCCTGGTGCGCGATGTTTTCCCTACGCTGGGCCCACGGGCGCTGGTCGCGATCAAGGCACCGGACGTGCTGGCGACGCTACGTGCGGTCGAGGATCGCGGCTCTATCGAGACGGCGAAGCGTCTGCGACAGCGGATTTCGGCGGTCTATGACATGCACATTTCCGAAGGCGTCACCGACATCAATCCGGCGGCTGCGGTCGGCAACGCGCTTAAGCCGTTGCCGAAAAAGGGCAGGCAGCCCGCGATCACCGACCCCGACGAGGCGCGTCAGGTGCTCATAGCTGCCGAGGCGTCTGGGGCTTCGCCAATCACAAAGTTGGCCTCGCGCTTCCTCGCGCTGACCCAGAGCCGCCCGGGCATGGTGCGTGGCGTGTTGTGGGACGAGATCGAGGGGATCGACTGGGGCGATCGGCGCTACGGTCCGGATCTTGCCATGTGGCGCGTACCGGCGGCTCGCATGAAGCTGGTCATGGACCTGAAGGACGAAGAGGCGTTCGAACATCTGATCCCGCTGTGCTGGCAGGCAGTCGACGTGCTGCGCACCATTCACCGCCTGACCGGCCGGAATCGGCTGATCTTCCCCGGGCAGCGTCACAGCCATCGCCCGCTCAGCGAAAACGCGATCGGCTACCTCTACAACCGCGTGGGGTATCACGGCCGGCACGTACCCCACGGCTGGCGCTCTTCATTCTCGACGACGATGAACGGCCTCGCCGTGCGGCAGAAGCGCATGGGCGACGAGAAGGTGATCGAGCTGATGCTCGCGCACGTTCCGCAAAATAAGGTCAAGGCTGCCTACGATCGCGCCGGGCACATGGAGCGCCGGCGCGAGCTGTCGAAGGAATGGGCTGACCTGCTTATGCAAGGTATGCCTGGTGCTGCGACTCTTTTACTAGGGCGCCGCCGCGCGTGAAACGACTCGCATATGGCTGTACGGATAAGCGGTCCGTACCGTGTTGGTACGGTAACCTGACAGCGCCCTACGCTCTCGAGGAGGATGCATCTGCCGCTTGTACTCCTTGAAAACGCGATCTGAGCGCATATCTGTGTATCATCAACGAGACAGCGGCGTGGCGAATTAGCCACTTGCAATTCGCATTTCGCAAACGTACGCAGCGGTAAGAGCGTTGGGCAGCGCTCATCCGTCGTTTTTAACGTGTACGTAAGCGCTGCTCGGCTAAGCGGGATATAACGTGTGAGCAACGCGTTTATTCAAAGCGTTCACCAAGGAAGGCACACTATGAACACGGTAACCGAGACCCGCGGCTGCGACGGCCTCCAGGAGGCCGTGGTTCGCATGTACCCCAACAACCGTCTCAAGGATCAGCTGCGCGGTGTGGCCGAAACCTTTTCTGGTTTTCAGCTGCTTCGTGACAGTTTCAAGGCGTAAAAACCTTTGATATGGAAGGGCCTCCTCGAAAGAGGGGGCCTTTTTTTTTGACTGAAGGACATCGATTTGGCGGGCGTCTTTAGTGAGCTTGAAGAGAAGAGCGCGTTTCAAGAGCAAGTAACCCGCTATTTCGAAAGCGTTCCAAGCGAAATCTCAGAGCTTCTCGAATGCGACGTGGTCATTGATCACGATCTGGTTGAGTATGCTCATACAGCGTATACGCAGGGTGTGGATAAATTCAGCTTGCTGCTGAAGTCCAAAGATCCCGATCATTTCAAACGCGCCGGTGCGCTTCTTCATGCACTATATACAAGCAAGATCATCAGCAGCGTTGACTACGGTGTTAGCTCTGATGAAGTGGAGGCTGGGATGGGTCCGGTGCATGTCCATATCGGCGATATCCAAACATCTCTGCCTTTCAAGGCGTTTTACGATGAATATCATAATGAGCTAGTCGCCTTTATTATGGCGTATCAGTACTGCGCGGCGTATGAGCCATCTCCGCGGCCTTATGATTTTGACTATCTTCAGACGGTTTGCGTTTATCTCAAAAAGAACGCCAACCTCAGTGTGGAGTCGTTCTTCATCCTTTTCAAAAGTTTGATGCACTGATGGTGCAATGAGACGTCGTCCGTCTTAGCAGGCGTTTCTCCAACCCATTGGACTAGCAACCCAAGCATCAATGTCGGTCTGATACCATGCGACCAAGCCGTCGCTGATCGGCACCGAAGCTGGAAAGGTACCGGCTGCGATCCGGCGATAGATCGTGGTGCGCGACAGGGCGGTGCGCTTGCGTACATCCGTTAGGCGCAGGAGGCTGTCTCGCGATCTGTCGGGCTTCGTTGCCATCACGCTGCAACCTTGTTTGCCGCTCGGACGAGCGGGAAAGCGATGATCCGCTCGCCGTCATCAGGACCGCCGCCGTCACGCCCTTTCCAGTCGCCGCAGAACCGATCCTCATGCGTGACCGGGAACACGGAGACGGGGAAGTTCTGCGCCACCTGAACGACGGGCGCGTGAACCTGGCAGGTGCCTTCCTCAAAGGAGGCGCTGGGGTCACGGCTGGCGTTGGCGAGCCGGGGTCCCATGCGCTGCCACCAGTGGCAGGTGGCGCAACGGCGGCAGTCGGTCATATCGGCATGGCTCCGCTATGATACTCCCCGCACTGGTGTCCCTTGTGGACGGCGGGAAAGACTGAGGTGAGATCCGAGGCACTGAATGGGCGCGGTGGGTACCGGCGGCAAATGCCTATCGTAGCTTTTTCCTTCGTCGGCATGACCGTCGCATCGATCTCGCCGGCAGCGAAGTGCTGGCAGCTAGCGCAAGTCATGCGACCTGCTCCGACAGGTTCACGCCAGCGATGCGTGCGAGGTCCGTCGTTGCCGACCAGAGAAGTTTTTGGAACGGATCGGCAGAACCTACGCCTTCCCGGAAAACGCGAGTACTCGAATCCACCAGCGTCAGGTCCGACCATCCTTCGCCGACGAGGTGCAGGAAGGCGACCTGAAGCTTGGCCAGCACGCCCTCCAGCGTCATGGCATCTGCCGCACCGATCGTCCCCTCGTAACGAGCCGTTTCGGCGTAGAAGGCGTCGTCCTCTGCTTCGCTCGTCTCGACGTCGCGGGGGCGCTGAACCCATGCGGTTCGGAGAGCCGTGAAGGCCGACAGCAGATCGCGATCGCCTTTGAGGCTGAAGCCATGCCGGCCGAAGCGACGGGCGTCAGCGGTGATCGCTTCCACGATCCCCTCCCGCTGGTTGAAACGCCATTGCTCTCCGTCCGACAGCAGCTTCATCTTGACGGCAAGTTCCGCCGGCCCGGGCGCAACGGCGAGCAGCAACCGGTCGAGAGCGTCGCACTCTACCTCGACGAAGCCGTCGAACTTGGCCTGCGTGTCGTCGTCGACGTCGCTTCCCAGCGGATCGTACACACCATGTTCGAACGCCAGGCGCGCTCCGTGTGCCTGCGCATATTCTTCATATCGCCGCTGCCACGCGACAAAGGGGCCGCGCATGTAGGGCGCATAGCCGTCCGGCAGGACGATCTGCGTCGGCGTTACGTCCGTCGGCATGTACTCCGCAGGCAGATGCCCGACGCCGAAGAAGCGGCGGGCGTCGGCGATGGCGGCAAGGGCATGCTCATCCGTGATCTGGCCTCCCTCCGCCCCGACTTGGGCAACAGCGATCAGCTTCATCACCGCGTCGTCGGCCGTCGCCGCCGAGCGCTTCATGATCACGCTTTCGAGCTCGTTGATCTGGCCGCAACACGCGTCGTTCTCGGCGTCCGAGGTTTCACGCGGGAGGTCGAGATGCTGAAGCACGGCATTGCGCTGCATCAGCAAGTCGCGAAGCGGGAGATCGTGGCGACCCTGCGCCGCGTCGGCAAAAGCCTGTCGGATCGCGTCGCCAATCTGAACTGACAGGTCAACGCCGCCGCTCAACTCGAATGCACGCTCGGCCAGCTTGTCCATGGCCTCCAGCAGCGGCACTGGATCACTTCCGTGCAGGCAGGCCCCGTCCTTGTCAATCGGCGTCCAAAAAGGACCCCCTATCGGCGTCCAAAAGGGCCCCCCTTCGTCGAGCAGCATAACGGGTATGACGGGTGCTTTGTTCGCGCTGGTTGCGGCGTAGGGCGGGCGTAGC
>CAJYSA010000029.1 GCA_913777325.1 uncultured Sphingomonas sp.
GCTACGCCCGCCCTACGCCGCAACCAGCGCGAACAAAGCACCCGTCATACCCGTTATGCTGCTCGACGAAGGGGGGCCCTTTTGGACGCCGATAGGGGGTCCTTTTTGGACGCCGATTGACAAGGACACCGAATGAGCGACATCATCCATCCTGGCGCCGGCGTGCTCTACATGAAGGTCGGGACGCACGCGAAGGAAGGCCTGGCCGAGATCATCGAGCGGAAGCGGCGTGAGATCGACGAGGCCGGCTTCGCCATGTGGGGCTATGGCGGCAGCACCTGCTACCCCACCTCCATGGTCCAGCCGTTCGCGCGGTCGTTCGCGGCGAAGGGGCAGCCGATCCATCTCGTCATGCACAAGATGAACTCGCGCCACTACGCCGAGCAGGTGCGGGCGACGAAGTTTTCCGCCGACGGCACGAAGTGGGAGACGATCCCCGACGCCATCAATGTGCTCGGCTCCCGCTACGCGCTGATGATCAAAAACCTGCGCGAGCACGACGACGAACTGGATCTCGGCGCGACAAAGGTGGCCGTCGGCCGCAACGAGGGGCGCGTCGGCAGCCGGTATGTTCAAGGACAGGCGGACAAGGCGTGCCTGCTCGTCACCGAGCCGGAGCGCTCGAACGTCGAACATAAGAAGGTGAAGATCGATCTGGTGGCGGAGCTGATCGATCCGTACGCGGTGTTCCTAAGCGAGCAGTGATCCCGATCGGAGCAGGTCGCCGGTCGCATCGGCGATCGCGCCGACGAAGCTGTCGCAGGCCTCTCCAAGCTGCGCCGGATTCCAATCGGCTCTGCCGCAGGAACACGCCAGGCGCATCGCTCCGTCGACGTCCGGCTCGGCGCAGATGCGGGACCGCATCGTCGCCGCACCGATCATGGCGGCGATGGCGGAGATCACCTGCTCGAAGCAGACGAGGCGACCGCGCAGCGGCGAACGATCGGCATCGTCGGCCAGCATGGTCGAGAGAGCGCCCAGCGCACGCTTGTCGCCGGTGACCATCATCGGCAGTCCCCTGGTCATCACGATGGCCGTCAGCTGCGCCTCCCCGGCGTCGAGCGGAAGCGACAGCGCCTGCGCGATGGACGCAAGCTCCGCCGCAAGGGCGATTTCGTCATCGTCGGGCTCGAGCCGCTCCAGCTGGGCGAGCAGCGACGCCAGATCGGCGGCGGCTCCCGCACGATCGACGACGCCGCGCTTTCGTGCCAGCTGTCTCCCGGCGATGAGGTGGGTAAGGCCGAGCGTCCCGGCGCTCCCATACGGGGCGAGCAGGGCCACCAGTTCGCCTGAAAGCCCGTAGGCGCTGATCTTGAGGAGAACGTCGGTGTCCAGCGCCGCGCCGTCACTCATCGACGAACCCCAGCGTGCGCTCGATGAACGTGGCGCTGTCGTCCCCAAGGCGGTTGAGGTCGAGCTGCGATCGCGCGACCTTGTTCACCAGATCGGACACCACCAGCGGTTCCGGCTGGATCAGCTTCATGGCGGCCATGGCGACCGGCCAGGCGTTGCGTCGATGAGCCACGGCCAGCGCGATGGTGCCCGGATCGATGCCGAGACGCGGCCCCGCGCGGAGCGCCACCTCGGCGAGCATGGCATGGTTGAACGTGTCGTAGTTCAACGTGATCTCGGGATCGGGATCGCCCAGCAGCACCTCGAGCGCGTAGCGGTCGGCTGCGACCTCCTCTTCGTCGTGATCCGCCGTACCAGCCGGATCCTCCGCATCGACGAGGATGTCGTCGGCGGGAACGTGGCCCAGGGCGATATGGCCGATCTCGTGAGCGAGCGTGAACGCGACCATCGCGGGATAGCTGGCTTCGCGACTGAACATGATCGCATGGCGTCCCTTCTGGCCCACCACCATGGCGTGCATCGCCTTCTGCGCGAGCGGCCATACCCTAAGGTGCGCTACCGGCACCCCGAACGCCCAGCAGACCGTCAGCAGCCCCGGCAGATCCGGGGTGCCCATTTCGAGCAGCATGCTGCGGAGGTGGGAGGCGCCGAGCCCGACGAGATCGCCTTGGCGCTCCGTCGCCTCGATGAGCGAGCGTCCCACGCTTACGCCGAAGGAGTTCAAGGCCGCGACCGCGATGTCCTTGTCGGCACCCAGATGCTTGAAGCGGGCGCGATCACGCCAGACGAAGTCGACTCGCTCGCCGACAAGAGCCTTCGGCGCGAGGCCGAGGTTGCGGGCGATGGAAAGGCGAAGCTCCGTCCGTGCGGACACCGATCGCTCGGCCTCGTCGCTCCACCATTCCGGCCAAGCCGCGTCGACGGCCTGACGGCTCAGCCCTGCAGCTCTAAGTTCGGCTCGGAGGGTGTCCGCATCGCCGATCATACCGTTGCCGTCCCCCTCCCGCGCCACATGGCGCGAAAGGGATTAGCAAAGGCGGGCAGCGAGATCAAATGGCGAACAGGGACGGCTGCTGACAGTGCTTGATCGCCTTCGGCGGCCGGCCTGACGACCGGACCATGCTGACCGTGCGAAGCCACTCATCCTCGTTCGCCGGCTCGTCCTCGAGCGCCCTGCGTGCGTCCGGGCCGACGACGACGGGATCGATCAGCTTGACCCAAAGCGCCCCGGTCAGCGCTGCCCTCATGGCGACGCGATATGTAGGGGTGCGATCGGGCGCGCATCGTTCGAGCAGCGCGGTCACCTGTGATGCCCCCACGCCGCGTCCTGCACCGTAGTTGCGATAGGCCGCCGGGTCGAAAGGCCCTGCGTCAGCGACGGATAGCGGCTCGTCGGATCGGCACACCAGCGCATAGTGGCAGCCGCGCGTGGATGCCCGGCTCGTGACCAGCACGTTCGCCGGTATGGGACGTGCCACACCTTCGGCATCGACATAGCTGCGCCATGCGACGGTAAGGTCGGGTGCGACGTCGATCGCCTTCGGCTTCGACTTCATCACGGAGAAGATCAAGTCGACTGCGGCGGCGGCCTTGGCGAGCGCCGGGATCGCGCGCGAAGGCGCGTTGCCCACGCCCCAGAAGAACAGGCCTGCTCCAGCGCGGCGCTCAAGATCCTTGCGGCGCAGGATTTTCTGCAATCCTTCGCCCGCTTCGGACTGCATGCGGGTCCAACAGATCCGTTCCGTCGCTCCCGTCATGAGGGCATTTCCATAAACTCCATTTCCGTTCCAGAACCATGGCAGCGAAGGGCGGTGGACGCTACCGAAATGCGACAGGGCGAGGGCTCTTTCATTTGCCATCGTTGCTCTGAGCGGCCGCGAAGACTGTGCCAATTAACCTAGTGACGGGCCTCCAAATTTATTCCAATATCGTTCCATGTCGCCAGGTCGGGCACCATCGTGGAACGTCATTGCCGGCGTGGCGTCGACCTCATGGCTGGAATCGATCGTACCGTCATCGGACGGGCGGGTGCTCCTTCCCGTCGAATTGCGAAAGCGGGTGTCCTGGGCATCGCCAAAGCGGAGCCTTTCCCTCCTTGCCACCACGCTGGGGGACGGTGCGGTCGTCGTCGCGCCGCTGTCGGAAAGGAGCGACGAGATCGGTGCGGTTGGCGCCGTACTGGAGGCAGCGCCAGCGGCAGAGCGCGCGTCGCTCGTGTTCGCGGCAATGGCGATCTACGCGCGTGTATCGCTGCAGCCTGACGGTCGGTTGCGCCTTTCCCCGGGTCTCGCCCGCCGATTGGCGCCGACAGGCGACGAGCCGGTGTGGATCGGAGCACATTCCGATCAGGTGTGGCTGTGGCCAGAAGCGGCGTGGTCGGCGATGCTATCGTCGGCCGCCGATGCGCTGCGCGACGCTGTCGATGGCCATCGGGCGCGAAGCGAAGGCGACGACGTCGCCCGTTCAACAGGATGATGGCGTGGCCACGAATCATCTCTTCCGTGCCGCGGTTGGCCGGCGGGATGCACACCGCCGGCCGCCCGGCCGGGCGACGTCGGGGCCTTCCACAAACCCATCCGTCGATACGTAACTGGACGGCGCAGCGGATATATCCCAGCTATACCTGACGCATATCCGTCACTACGCCTTGATGGCGATGGCGGAGTGATCAGGGGCTGCAGGGGCGCTAAAGCCTGAGGCCTTGCGCTCGGAATATCTATCTACAAGCTGCGCCGCGTGCGGCCGCATCAGAACGGTGAACCGCACCAGTTCCTCCATCACGTCGACGATGCGGTCGTAGTAGCTGGATGGCTTCATGCGCCCGGCCTCGTCGAATTCCTTGTAGGCCATCGCCACCGACGACTGGTTCGGGATCGTGAACATGCGCATCCACCGGCCGAGCAGGCGCAGCGTGTTGACGGCGTTGAACGACTGCGACCCGCCCGACACCTGCATGACGGCGAGCGTCCGGCCCTGCGTCGGGCGCATGCCCTTCATCTCGAGTGGCAGGTGGTCGACCTGGGCCTTCATGATGCCGGTGATCTGCCCGTGCCGTTCGGGGCTGCACCAGACCATTCCCTCCGACCACAGCGCATGTTCACGCAGCTCGTGCACGGCGGGATGGTCGTCGCCGGGCACCTGGTCCGGCAGCGGCAGGTCCGATGGGTCGAAGATGCGCGTCTCGGCGCCGAACAGCTGGAGCAGGCGCGCCGCCTCCTCGACCGCGAGTCGCGAGAACGAACGCTCGCGCAGCGATCCGTAGAGCAGCAGGATCCGCGGCGGCGGCCGGTCGTCGCCGAGCCCGGCGGCCGGGCGGGCGATCACGAAGGCCGGATCGAGCGCCGGGAGGACGTCGGCGTCCTGAAGCTGGCGAAGGCGGGTCATGCGATGTCCTTGATCAGATAGGCTGCGCTGCCCGGGCAGATCGACGTGAATTGGCCGGTAGCGGCGATCGCGGGCGGAGCCGCGGAGCGATCGGCGTCGACGAAGCCGAGGCCCCGGAAGAAGGGCGCCGCGCCAATAGTGAGCAGGTGCAGCCGGTTGACCGCGCCGTCGCATACCCGCTCGAGGCGGCGGACGAGTTCGCGGCCGTAGCCGTGGCCGCGATGCCGGCGCATGACGACAAGCGAGCGCAGCAGGCGGTCGGGCCCATTCCCCTCGAGACCGATGTAGCCGACCGGGCCTTGCCCATCGGACAGGCGGAAGAACAGGCGGTCGGGTCCGTCGAGATCGTCTGTCGGGAGACCGGCCACCTCCAACTGAAGGCGCATGACGTCGTATCCGCCACGCGGGATGTCGGTGAAGGTGAGGTCGGTCATACGCGCGCCCCGGACTCGTACCATTCGCGCGTCCGCTTCACGATCGACACCACGGAGAGCATCACGGGCACCTCGACCAGCACGCCCACCACGGTCGCCAGCGCCGCACCGGACTTCAGGCCGAACAGCGATATGGCGGCCGCGACCGCGAGCTCGAAGAAGTTCGACGCGCCGATCAGCGCGGCAGGCGCGGCCACGCACCATGCGACGCCGAGCCGCTTCGACAGCCAGTATGCGATGCCGGCGTTGAGATAGACCTGGATGAGGATTGGCACGGCGATGAGCGCGATCACGGCCGGCTGCCGGATGATCTGCTCGCCCTGGAAGCCGAACAGTAGGACGAGCGTCGCGAGCAGCGCGACGAGCGACACCGGTCCGAGCGCGGCCAGCACCCGGTCGAGGGCGGCCTGGCCACCCGAGGCGAGCAGCGCCCGGCGGACGATCTGGGCGACGATCACGGGCACGACGATGTAGAGCGCGACCGACAAGAGCAGCGTGTCCCACGGCACCGTCACCGACGCGACGCCGAGCAGCAGCCCGACGAGTGGCGCGAAGAGGAAGACCATGAGGACGTCGTTCAGCGCGACCTGGCTGAGCGTGTAGGTCGGCTCGCCGTCGCACAGATTCGACCAGACGAAGACCATGGCCGTGCACGGCGCCGCGGCGAGCAGGATCAGCCCGGCGATGTAGGACGGGATCTCGCCCGCGGGCAGCAGCGGGGCGAACAGCCAGCCCAGGAAGAACGTGCCGAGCGCCGCCATCGAGAACGGCTTCACCGCCCAGTTGACGAAGAGCGTGACGCCAACGCCCTTCCAGTGCCGTCGGACGGAGCCGAGCGAGCCGAAGTCGATCTTGAGCAGCATGGGCACGATCATCAGCCAGATCAGCCCGGCGACGACGAGGTTGACCCGAGCCACCTCGGCCCCGGCGATCGTGGCGAACGCGCCAGGAAGCAGATGACCAAGCCCGATGCCTACGACGATGCAGAGCGC
>CAJYSA010000030.1 GCA_913777325.1 uncultured Sphingomonas sp.
GCTTCCTCGATCGCCTGTTGCACGCTCGGCCCATGCGCCTGCCGCTGCCAGCCCATGAACGGGCGACCATCGAATTCGACGGTCAGCGCGAACCGCGTCACAAGCGCGTGCCGACCGGGATCGCGAACCCGCGCAGCAGCTCCGCGACGCTCATCGCCCCACGCCCCGCGCGCTGCACCCGCACGGGCCGGATCGCGCCGTTGCCACAGGCGATCGTCAACGCCTCGTCGATCACCGCGCCGGCCGGACCGTTGCCCGGCACCATCTCGGCTTCCAGCACCTTCACCCGCTCGCCGGCATGTTCGACGAACGCGCCCGGCACCGGGCAGAAGGCGGCGATCTGCCGCACCACCTGCGCCGCATTCGCGCCAAAGTCGATCCGCGCCTCTTCCTTGCGGATCTTCTCGGCATAGGTGATCCCCTCCGAAGGTTGTGCGCGCGGGGGATACGCCGCTGGATCGCGCAGCACCCGCACCATCAACTCGGCACCCATGTTGGCAAGCTCGTCCGTCAGTTGCCCGGCGTTCTTCGTGTCGATCCTCGTTCGACCCTCCAGCCGCACCGGGCCGGTATCCAGCCCGGCTTCCATCTGCATGATCCCGACCCCGGTCTCCCCATCGCCCGCAAGGATAGCACGCTGCACCGGCGCCGCGCCGCGCCAGCGCGGCAACAGCGAGCCGTGGACGTTCAGGCAGCCCAGCCGTGGCGCCGCCAGTACCGGCTTCGGCAGGATCAAGCCATAGGCGGCCACCACCGCAACGTCCGCGTCATGCGCTGCGAAGGCCGCCTGCGCGGCGGCGTCGCGCAGCGTCACCGGCGTTGCCACGGGTATGTTCAGTTCTTCGGCGCGCACCTGCACCGGCGATTTCACCAGCTCTCGTCCGCGTCGTCCGCCGGGGCGCGGGGGCTGGCTGTACGCCGCCACCAGCTCATGCCCGTCCGCCACCAATGCCTCCAGCGTCGGCACCGCGAACGCCGGGGTTCCCATGAAGATGATCCGCATCGCCCCTCTCGACACGCTGGCGGCGCGCCGCGCAACCCCCTATCTGTTCCGCATGGCATCCCCCGAGATCGAGGCGCTGACGAGCGCGCTGGCGCGGCTCCCCGGTTTCGGCCCACGCTCGGCGCGGCGCGCGGTGCTTCATCTGCTCAAGCGTCGCGAATCGTCGCTCTCGCCGCTGCGTGCGGCGCTCACCGCGGTTGAAGAGCGGCTCGCAACCTGCGGTATTTGCGGGAATGTCGATACGACCGATCCATGCGCCATCTGCGCCGACCCGCGTCGTGATCCGCGCAGCCTGTGCGTGGTCGAGGATGTCAGCGACCTGTGGGCGCTGGAGCGCGGGCGCCTGTTCCCGGGCCGCTTCCACGTGCTCGGGGGGCGGCTGTCGGCGCTGGAAGGCGTCCGGCCCGAGGATCTTGCGATCGACGGGCTGCTCGCGCGCGTCGCCGGCGGGCAGGTGGACGAGGTGGTGCTGGCGATGAACGCCACGCTGGAGGGGCAGACGACCGCGCATTATCTGGCGGAACGGCTGGAGAAATATCCCGTGCGGCTGACGCAGCTGGCGCACGGGCTGCCGGTCGGCGGCGAGCTGGACTATCTGGACGAGGGGACGCTGGCGCAGGCGCTGCGCGCACGGCGTCCCGTCGCTTGACGCGCTGGCACCGCGCTTATAGCCGGACGCGATGGCCATTCTCCCGATCGTAGAAGTTCCCGACGCGCGCCTGCGCGAAACCGCCGCGCCGGTCGCGCAGGTCGATGACGAGGTGCGCGGCATCGTCGCGGACATGTTCGACACGATGTACGACGCGCACGGCATCGGGCTCGCGGCGGTGCAGGTCGGCATCATGCGGCGGATCGTGGTGATCGACCTGCAGGAGCGCGAGCTGGAGGAGGGCGAACCGCGCGAGGCGGCGCGTCAGCCGCACGCCTTCATCAACCCCGAACTCATTTGGCTCAGCGACGAGACGTCGAGCTACAACGAGGGCTGCCTCTCGATCCCCGATCAATATGCCGAGGTGACCCGCCCGACGCGCTGCCGCGTCGCCTGGCTCGACACCGAGGGCGCGCGGCAGGAGGCCGAGTTCGACGGCCTGATGTCGACATGTATGCAGCACGAGATCGATCATCTGAACGGCGTGCTGTTCATCGATCACATCTCGCGGCTGAAGCGCGGCATGTTGATGAAGAAGCTCGACAAGCTCCGCCGCGCCGGCTGACCCGCGGGCGCGGCGGCAACTTAACGGTTGTCGCCGCCGCATCGTTCGATCTATGTTCCCGGCATGATCGAATATCTTCTCGTCGCCATTCTCGCGCTCGCCGCCGGCGCCCTGCTCGGCTGGCTGGCGGGCCGGCGCGACGCCGCCGGGTTCCGCCGCGAGCGTGACGAGCACGTCGATCAGTTCAAGCGCGCGATCACCGATCTGGCGGGGGCGGAGGAGCGCGCGCGGGCGGCCGAGACGCTGCGCATCGAACTCGCGCAGGCGCGCGACGAGCGGGAGGCGGCGCGGCTCGACGTGTCGCGGCTGGAGGCGGAGGGCCGCGCGGCCGAACAACGGATCGCCGACCTTCGCGCCGCCGCCGACGAGATGAGCCTGCGCTTCCGCGAGGTGGCGACCAACGCGCTCGGCGAGGCGCAGAAGTCGTTCCTCGAACGCGCCGAGGCGCGCTTCCGCCAGGCCGAGGAGCAATCGGGGCAGGGGCTGCGCGCGCTGCTCCAGCCGGTCAACGACCGCCTGCAACGCTATGAGGAAGGCGTCGCCAAGATCGAGGCGGAGCGCCGCGACGCGTTCGGGCAATTGCATGGCCAGATCGAGGCGATGCGCGCCGGGCAGGAGCGCGTCTCGGGCGAGGCGGCCAAGCTGGTCAACGCGCTGCGCAACGCGCCCAAGGCGCGCGGGCGCTGGGGCGAGCAGCAGCTCCGCAACGTGTTGGAAAGCTGCGGCCTGGCCGAGCATACCGATTTCCAGATGGAGGTCAGCGTCGCGGCGGAGGACGGGGCGGGCCGCCTGCGCCCCGACGCGATCGTTCGCGTGCCGGGCGGCAAGTCGCTGATCGTCGATGCCAAGGTGTCGCTCAACGCCTATCAGGACGCGTTCGGCGCGGTCGACGAGGCGGAGCGCCACCTGGGCCTCGCCGCGCACGCGGCCTCGATGCGCGCGCACGTCAACGCGCTGGGCGCCAAGGCGTATTGGACGCAGTTCGACGACGCGCCCGAATATGTCGTGATGTTCGTCCCCGGCGAGCATTTCCTGTCCGCCGCGCTCGAACATGACGCGGGCCTGTGGGATTACGCCTTCGAGCGCCGCGTCCTGCTCGCCACGCCGACGAACCTGATCGCGATCGCGCGCACCGTCTCCGCCGTCTGGCGGCAGGAGAAGCTGGCACGCGAGGCGCAGGAGATCGGCGCGCTCGGCAAGGAACTCTATCAGCGCCTGGCGGTGATGGGCGGGCACGTCGCGCGCCTCGGCAAGAATCTCGATACCGCGATGGGGGCGTACAACAGCTTCGTCGGCAGCCTGGAAAGCCAGGTGCTGACCAGCGCGCGCCGCTTCGAAGCGCTCAACATCGACACCGGCAACAAGTCGATCGACGCGCTGCCGGTCGGCGAACAAGCCGCGCGCCCGCTCACCAAGCTGGTCGCGGTCGAGGATGCGGCCGAGTAGCGATGGCGCGCGCGTTCCAGACGAAACTGGCGCCACCCTATCTGAAGCAGGTCCGGCTGCGTGACGACGTGCCGATCGACCGGACGTGCTATCCCTTCAACCTGCCGTTGCTCCGCGACGACGACTTCACGCTGCGCTTCGACCGCGCGGTCACGATCATCGTCGGCGAGAACGGCGTCGGCAAGTCCACGCTGCTGGAGGGCATCGCCGCGATCGCCGGCTTCGATCAGGCGGGCGGCGGTCCCGGTTATCGCCCGCTCGATCACCGCGACGCGGTGGAGCGCAATGGCGACGGGTTGCGGGATGTTCTGCGCGCGAGCTGGTTGCCCAAGGTCGGGCAGGGGTGGTTCTTTCGCGCCGAGAGCTTTTTCAGCGTCTCGCGCTACCTCGACCAGGCGGCGGGGGAGAGCGCCGCCAGCCCGCCCGACTTCCTTTCCCATTCGCATGGCGAGGGGTTCCTGCGCTTCTTCGCGGAACGCTGTACCGCGCCGGGCATCTTCCTGTTCGACGAACCCGAATCCGCCTTGTCGCCCCGTCGCCAGTTCGAGTTCGTTAAACTACTGCGCGCTATTGCCGAGGCAGGAAAGGCGCAGGTGATCGTCGCGACGCACTCGCCGATCCTGATGGCAACACCGGATGCGGCGTTGTTCTCGATGACGCGCGCCGGCATCGACCGCATCGATCTCGAGGATACCGACCATTATCGATTGTACCGCGAGTTCATCCTCGATCCGCGCGGAACGGTCGAGGCGATGTCGGACGACTGACGCCGTCCCTCACCGATGCCGCGCCAGCACCTCATAGGCCATCACCGCCGTGGCGACCGCCGCGTTCAGGCTGTCGGCCTTGCCCAGCATCGGCATCTTCACCAGCAGGTCGCACTCGGCCTCATATTCCTCGGGCAGCCCCTGCGCCTCGTTCCCCGTCAGCAGGAAGGTCGGCGCGGCATAGGGCGCGTCGCGATAGCCATTCTCGGTCTGCAGGCTCAGCCCGACCAATTGACCCGGCCCTTGCCGCAACCAGCCAAGGAACTCCGGCCAGATCACGCGCACGATCGGCACCGTGAACAGCGCGCCCATGCTCGCGCGCACCGCCTCGACCGAGAAGGGGTCGACGCATTCGTCGACCAGGATCAGCGCGCCCGCGCCCACCGCATCGCCGGTGCGCAGGATCGTACCCAGATTGCCGGGATCGCGCAGCCGCTCCGCCACCAGCCAGATCGGCGCGGCGCCGCGATCCAGATCGTCCAGCACCGTCTCGAACGTGTCGAACACGCCCACCACCGCCTGCGGATTGTCCTTGCCCGACAGTTTCGAGAGGATGTCGGGCGTCGTCTCGATCGCCTCGCCGTAATCGGCCTCGACCGCGTCGATCAACGCGCGCACCAGCGGATGCTTCGCGCTGGCATCCGCGAAGAACAGGATGCGGGGCACGCGCCCGGTTTCCAGCGCCTCGGTCAGGATCCGCAGCCCCTCGGCCAGGAACATGCCCTCTTCGCGACGATGCCGCTTGTCACGCAGCGCCTGCACGCGCTTGACCAACGGATTGGAAAAGGAGGTGATGACCTTGGGCATGGCAATGGCGCGGCGGAGGATCAATCCTCGCCGAACTTGCCTTCCACCAATGCGCACATCGTCGCCACCACGCCCTCGGCCTCAGCGCCCTCGGCGGAAATGGTGATGTGGTCGCCCTTGGCGGCGCCCAGCATCATCAGCCCCATGATCGACGTGCCGATCACCTCCGAATCGCCCTTGGCCACCTTCACCGCGATCGGCTGGCCCGATGCCAGCGTCACGAACTTGGCGCTGGCGCGCGCGTGCAGCCCGCGCCGGTTGGTCACCTCGACGGTGCGAGACGCGGTCATGCCGCCGCCTCGCCCAGCACCTCGGACGCGACCGAGATGTATTTGCGTCCCGCCTCACGCGCGGCGGCAACGGCGGCGACGACCGTCATCGCCTTGCGCGCCGATTCCAGCCGGATCAGCATTGGCAGGTTGATCCCGGCGATCACCTCGATCCGCCCGCGCTCCATCAGGGAAATGGCGAGGTTGGAGGGCGTTCCGCCGAACAGGTCGGTCAGGACGATCACCCCGCGGCCCTCGTCCACCTCGGCGATCGCGGCGGCGATATCGGCGCGGCGCGCCTCCATGTCGTCCTCCGGCCCGATCGCCACCGTGCGCACCTGCTTCTGCGGGCCGACGACGTGCTCCATCGCGACCACGAATTCATCGGCGAGCCGCCCGTGCGTCACGAGCACCAATCCGATCACTGGCCCCAGCATTGGCTTCGACAATCCGTTCATTGACCCTGTGGGCGTCCCTCGAGCGCATCCTGCGGGGCCGCCGCCAGGTCCCGATGCACGATGGTGGGGCAAAATCCCGCGTCGCGCAACCGTCCAGCCACGCGCTCCGCGACATGAACCGACCGGTGCTTGCCGCCGGTGCATCCGAACGCGACCGTGACGTAAGGTTTTCCTTCCGCACGATAGCGCGGGAGGAGGAGCAGCAGCAGGTCCTCGATCTTGCCCACCGCCTCGGCATAGGCGGGATCGGCGGCGATATAGGCCGCTACCGCCGGCTCCTGTCCCGTATGGGGACGCAGGGCCGGCTCCCAATGCGGATTTCGCAGGAAGCGCATGTCGAACACCATGTCCACTCCGGCGGGGATGCCGCGCGCGAAGCCGAACGACTCGACGGTCAACGTGGTGCCGACGCGCGTGTCGCGCGCGAACGTCTCGCGCACCATCTGCGACAGCGTATTGGCCTTGAAGGTGGTGGTGTCGATCAGCCGGTTGGCGCGTTCCCGCAGCGGCGCGAGCAGCCGTCGCTCGCGCTGGATGCCCTCCACCGCCGGGCGATCATCGGCCAGCGGATGGCGTCGGCGTGTCTCGGCGAAGCGGCGGGTCAGTTCCTCGCCCGAACAGTCGAGGAACAACAGCCCGACATTGTCGCCGCGCTGGCGCAATTCCTCGAACCGGCGCAGCGCGGTGTCGGCGTCGAAGTTGCGCGTGCGCGTGCCGAACCCGATCGCCAGCGGGCGGGGGGCCTGCTCGGGATCGATGGGTGGCGCGACGACGCGCGACAGCAACGACAACGGCACGTTGTCGATCGTCTCCCAGCCGAGATCCTCCAGCGTCTTCAACACCGTGGACACGCCCGCCCCGGCCATGCCGGTCACCAGCAACACCTCGTTCATGCGTCCGCCCCCCTTCGCCCCGGATCCGGCTGGCCCGACAATGCCCATTCGACCTTGATCGGCGCGGAGGGCCAGCGCGGATCGATCACCACCTCGGGCACCGCGATGCCGCCCAGCACGATCGTGCGCGGCTCCGGCATCCGCTCGTCCTCGCTGGCCAATGCCACCGCCAGCGCGACCGGCACCGTCGCGCGTGCCGGTCGCGCGACGATCCCGATCCCGCGCACCTCCATTTGCCCGGCGATCGTCGCGGGGGCGCGGGCGATCAGCACGCCATCTTCTTGCGAGAGAACCGTATAATCATCGGCGACCAGAACGGCGCCGCGATCGATCAGTCGCATCGCCAGGTCGCTTTTTCCCGCGCCCGACGGCCCGGTCAGCAGGACGCCGCGCGCGCCGATCGCGACGCAGGTGGCATGGACGGTCACGCTCGCGCCGCTCACGCGCGTCGCCTCGCGCGCGCCCTCATGCCCGCGCCGCCAGCGGCAGCCGCACGACGAAGCGCGCGCCGCTCAGCCGGTCCTCGCGCGGCTCCACCCCGATCTCGCCCTGGTGGCCTTCGACGATCGTCCGCGCGATCGCGAGCCCCAATCCGGAATGCTGCCCGAACGTCTCCTGCGACGGGCGCACCGAATGGAAACGACGGAAGATCGCCTCGCGCGCCTCGTCGGGCACGCCCGGTCCCTCGTCCTCGACGCGAACCTCCAGCATCGATCGATCGCGCCGCGCCGCGATCGACACGGTGCCGTCGGGCGGGGAGAAGGAGAGGGCGTTGTCGATCAGATTGGCGAACACCCGCTCCAGCCGCGCGCCTTCGCCTGCCACCACCAGCTCGTCGTCCAGCGCGTCGAAGCGCAGCCGCACGCCGTGTGCCAGCCCGCGTTCCTCGCGCTGCGCGACCATCGCCGCCAGCATCGCGCCGATATCGACCGGATCGAAGGTCGCGCGGCTCAGTTGCGCGTCGAGCCGCGAGGCCTCGGAAATGTCGCTGATCAGGCGGTCCAGCCGGTGGACGTCATCGTTGACGATCGCCAGCAGCTTGCCGCGCAACGCCGCATCCTCCACCCGTCCCAACGCATCGGTGGCGGAGCGCAACGAGGCGAGCGGGTTCTTCAACTCGTGTGTCACGTCGGCGGCGAATGCCTCGGTCGCGTCGATCCGCGCGCGCAGCGCCAGCGTCATGTCGGACAGCGCGCGCGCGAGCATCCCGATTTCGTCGCGCCGTTCGGGCAGGCGCGGCACCGTCACCTCGCGCGCGCGGCCGGTCCGCACCCGCACCGCCGCGCGCGCCAGCGAGCGCAGCGGCACGACGATCGTGCGCGCCAGGAACAGCGACAGCCCGATCGAGATCGCGCTGGCGACCAGGATGACCATGCTCAGCCGATAGCGCTCGGCGCGCACCCGCTCGGTCACGTCCTGCGCGTTCACCGCGCTCATCAGCGCCAGCCCGCCGGGCAGCGGCGCGGCGGCGGTGATCACCGGGGTACGGTCGGGCGCGCGCCACAGGGTATGCGCGGTCGCCGCGCCGCCCAGCACCGCGCGCACGTCCGGCCAGCGCCCCCCGTCGCGCCGCTCGCGATAACCGGGCGTGAGCGGCGCGCGCACGATCCGGTCGATCGCGGCGTCCAGCCACCGCGCGCTGCGCCGGGCGAGCGGATCGTCGTCGGGGTCGTCGAGCCGGAAATTGCCGACCCCCAGCGCGCGGCTGTCGGCCAGCAGCGCGCCCGTGCGGTCGTAGAGCCGCAGCCGCGTGCCGGTCTGCCGCGCCAGTTGCGCCAGCGTGGCGTCGCGCCGTACCAGCGGGATCGGCGCCAGCGCCTCGGTCATCAGTTGCACCTCGCGCGCGGCCTGCGTCGAACGCTGGTCCAGGATGCGGCTGCGGAACGATTCCAGATAGAAGAACCCGCCCGCCAGCATCAGCAGCGCGAAGACGTTGACCGCCAGGATGCGCGGGGTGAGCGACACCTTCGCCGACCACGCGCGTGCCTGTTCGGCGGCGTCACTCCTCCGAAAAGCGGTAGCCGGCGCCATACAATGTCTCGATCGAATCGAACGCGGGGTCGGCCTCGCGGAACTTGCGCCGGACGCGCTTGATATGGCTGTCGATGGTACGGTCGTCGACGTAGATGTCGTCCTGATAGGCGGCATCCATCAACTGGTTGCGGGTCTTCACGATGCCGGGCCGCTGCGCCAGCGTCTCCAGGATCAGGAATTCGGTGACGGTCAGCGTCACGGGCTTGCCGTCCCATGTCACGCGGTGGCGCGCGGGATCCATCACCAGCCGCCCGCGCTCGATCGGTCCCTGCACCGCGGCGTCGCCCTCCGCGCCGGGTTGCGCGGGTTCGGTGCGGCGCAGGATCGCGCGGATGCGCGCGATCAGCAACCGCTGGCTGAACGGCTTGGCGATATAATCGTCCGCCCCCATCGCCAGGCCCAGCGCCTCGTCCAGCTCGTCGTCCTTGCTGGTCAGGAAGATCACCGGCAGCCGGCTCTTCTCGCGCAGCCGGCGGAGCAGCTCCAGCCCGTCCATCTTCGGCATCTTGATGTCGAAGATCGCCAGGTCGGGCGGGTTGTCGGTCAGCGCCTTCAGCGCGGCCTCGCCATCGGAATACAGCCGGGTCATGAACCCCTCGGCCTGCAGCGCGATCGACACCGAGGTCAGGATGTTGCGGTCATCATCGACCAGCGCGATCGTGGCGGTCATGGATTGGTCCCGTTCATCACGCGCGACGGGGTAGGGCAAAGCGGCGCGGCGCTCAATGGCCCCCGCTCGGCGCAGCATCGTGTTTAACGTGTTTGACGTTATCGGCCGAGGAGCGTATTTCGAGGTCATCGAACGACGCCGTACGGCGCCAGAACAGAGGATGGACCATTGAGCGACCGTATCCCCGACGCAGGCCTCGCCACGCAGGGCATCGAAACCCGCGCCACGCTGCACTGGAACCTGGTCACCGCGCGCCTCACCGAGGCTGCCGTCGCGCGCAGCGAGGGCAAGCTGTCGGCCGACGGCCCGCTGGTCGTGGAGACGGGCACCCACACCGGTCGATCGGCACAGGACAAGTTCATCGTCCGCGACGCCGAAACCGAATCGACCGTCTGGTGGGGCAAGTCGAACAAGGCGATGGACCCGGTGCATTTCGCCGCGCTCAAGGCCGATTTCATGGCCGCGCTCAACAACAAGAGCGACCTGTTCGTCCAGGATCTCTACGGTGGGTCGCAGCCCGGCCACCGCGTCCGCGTCCGCGTCATCAACGAACTGGCGTGGCATAACCTGTTCATCCGCACGATGCTGGTCCGCCCCGAGGAGCAGGAGCTGAAGGGCTTCGTCCCCGATTACACGATCATCGACCTGCCCAGCTTCCGCGCCGATCCCGAACGCCACGGCTGCCGCAGCCAGACGGTGATCGCGGTCAACATGACCGAGAAGCTGATCCTGATCGGCGGCACGCGCTACGCCGGCGAGATGAAGAAGTCGGTGTTCGGCATCCTCAACTATCTGCTGCCCCCGACCGGCGTCATGCCGATGCACTGTTCGGCCAATATGGGCGCGGACGGGCGCACCGCCGTGTTCTTCGGCCTGTCCGGCACCGGCAAGACCACGCTGTCGGCGGACCCGAAGCGGACGCTGATCGGCGACGACGAACATGGCTGGTCGGACGACGCGGTCTTCAATTTCGAGGGCGGCTGCTACGCCAAGATGATCCGCCTCTCGCCCGAGGCCGAGCCGGAGATCTTCGCCACCACCAAGCGCTTCGGCACCGTGCTCGAGAACGTCGTAATGGACGAGGTGACCCGCCAGCTCGACCTCGACGACAACAGCCTCGCCGAGAACAGCCGCGGCGCGTACCCGATCGACTTCATCCCGAACGCATCGAAGGAAAACATGGGCGGCACCCCGCGCAGCATCGTGATGCTGACGGCGGACGCCTATGGCATCCTGCCCCCGATCGCGAAGCTGACCCCGGATCAGGCGATGTATCACTTCCTCTCGGGCTATACCGCGCGCGTCGCGGGTACCGAGATCGGCGTGACCGAGCCGGACGCGACCTTCTCGACCTGCTTCGGCGCGCCGTTCATGCCGCGCCACCCCTCGGTCTATGGCAATCTGCTCAAGGAGCGGATCGCCAAGGGCGGGGTCGATTGCTGGCTGGTCAACACCGGCTGGACCGGCGGCAAGTACGGCATCGGTCATCGCATGCCGATCAAGGCGACCCGCGCGCTGCTCGACGCCGCGCTCGACGGCAGCCTGAACGACGCCGCGTTCCGCACCGATCCGAACTTCGGCTTCAAGGTGCCGGTGTCGGTGCCCGGCGTCGACGGCGCGATCCTCGATCCGCGCGCCACCTGGGCCGACAAGGCGGAATATGACGGGACGGCGGCGAAGCTGGTCGACCTGTTCAACGACAATTTCGCGCAATTCGCCGACCACGTCGATCAGGGCGTCCGCGAAGCCGCACCGAAGGCGGTGAAGGCCGACGCCTAGCCGTCATTGCGAGCGTAGCGAAGCAATCCAGGGCGTCCTGATACGTCTCTGGATTGCTTCGCTACGCTCGCAATGACGCGCCAGGCTTAGGCATCACCCCGGCCTGCGCCGGGTGACGGCTGGAGTGGGGCAACGCAACCGGCAGGGTACTAGCCGCCAGCCGCCGTTGCGGTTACATGGCGCGCCACTTCCTCACCCCACAGGATTCGGCGTTCCATGAACATCCGCCTCGGCCTCACCTTCGACGACGTGCTGCTCGTGCCGGCGGAGTCGAGCGTCCTCCCCGGGGAGGCGGATACCAGGACGCAGGTGACGCGCGGCATCGCGCTCAACATCCCCGTCCTGTCCTCGGCGATGGACACCGTGACCGAGGCCGACATGGCGATCGTCATGGCCCAGCTCGGCGGGATGGGCGTGCTCCACCGCAACCTGACGGTCGACGAACAGGTCGCGGCGGTACGGCAGGTCAAGCGCTTCGAAAGCGGCATGGTCGTCAATCCGATCACGATCGCCCCGCAGGCGACGCTGGCGCAGGCGCAGGCGCTGATGGCCGCCCACCGCATCAGCGGCATCCCGGTGGTCGAGAGCGACGGCAAGCTGGTCGGCATCCTCACCAACCGCGACGTACGTTTCGCGGAGAATCCGAACCAGCCGGTCGCCGAGCTGATGACGCGCGACAATCTCGTCACCGTCTCGACCGGGGTCGCCAAGGAAGAGGCGCGCCGCCTGCTCCACCAGCGCCGCATCGAAAAGCTGCTGGTCGTCGACGACGCCTATCGCTGCGTCGGGCTCATCACCGTCAAGGACATCGAGAAAGCGGTGATGTACCCGGAGGCGACCAAGGACGCCGCCGGCCGCCTGCGCGTCGCCGCCGCCACCACGGTCGGCGACAAGGGCTTCGGTCGGACCGAGGCACTGGTCGACGCCGAATGCGATCTGATCGTCATCGACACCGCGCACGGGCACAACAGCGAGGTCGCGCGCGCGGTCGAGCGCGTCAAGAAGCTGTCGAACGCGGTGCAGGTCGTCGCGGGCAACGTCGCCACCGGCGAGGCGACGCGCGCGCTGATCGATGCCGGCGCGGACGGGATCAAGGTCGGGATCGGCCCGGGCTCGATCTGCACCACGCGCGTCGTCGCGGGCGTCGGCGTGCCGCAGCTCACCGCCGTCATGGACTGTGCCGAGGCGGCCGCGAAGGCCGGGGTCCCGGTGATCGCCGATGGCGGCCTGCGCACCTCGGGCGATCTCGCCAAGGCGCTGGCGGCGGGTGCCTCGACCTGCATGGTCGGCTCGCTGCTCGCCGGCACCGAGGAGGCGCCCGGAGAAACGTTCCTGTATCAAGGGCGTGCGTACAAATCCTACCGCGGCATGGGAAGCGTCGGCGCGATGGGCCGCGGCTCGGCGGACCGCTATTTCCAGGGCGAAGTCCGCGATCAGCTGAAGCTGGTCCCCGAGGGGATCGAGGGGCAGGTGCCCTACAAGGGGCCGGCGCGCGACGTGATCCACCAGCTCGTCGGCGGCATCAAGGCGGCGATGGGCTATACCGGCTCGGCGACGATCCCGGATCTTCAGGCCCGCGCGCAATTCGTCCAGATCACCGGCGCCGGGCTGAAGGAAAGCCACGTCCATGACGTGACGATCACCCGCGAGGCGCCGAACTATCCGACCCGCTGAGGCGCGCGCCTGTCCTACAGCGGCGGTTTGTGGCAGGGCGGCGCGATGACGTGCCCGCCCGCCCGGAATGCTGGATCAAAGCGCGCCAGACCTCACACGCCCGTCCCGTTCGTGCTGAGCCTGTCGAAGCACGTGAGCCAGGCGGAACGTGCAAGCTGTCACTCTCCCGGCGCGGAGTCGACCGTCCGAAATAGGTCCGGTACAACCTCAACATTCGTGCCTCCAACGCGCGATCGTCTCAACATTCGCAACATTCGCGGTGTCGCGCCTTACCCCAACGCCGTCGCCCCGGCGAAGGCCGGGGCCCAGTTGGGAGACGGCATTGGCTTACAACGGCCGCGCCGCCACTGGACCCCGGCCTGCGCCGGGGTGACGGCAGCGATGGCCCGAGCGCATCGCCACACCGCCAGCATCTCAACATTGACAACATTCGCGCTCCCGCCCGCTAACCCTGAGGAGGGCCTGAGCTTGTCGAAGCCGAGTCTCGAAGGCGCGCGCTCAACCCCCGGACCCTATTCCATGTCGATCCCCCCGCAATGACCCCCGCCGCCCGCACCCAGGCCGCCATCGACCTGCTCGACGCGATCGTCACCGCCGCGCAGGAGAACGGCGCCGCCGCCGACACGCTGATCGCGCGTTATTTCGCGCAACGCCGCTACGCCGGATCGAAGGACCGCCGCGCCGTCCGCGAACTCGTCTATGCTGCGATCCGTCGCCTCGGCGAGCGCCCCGCCGATGGCCGCGCCGCGCTGCTCGCGCTCGCCGCGACCGACCCCGCGCTCGCCGCCACCTTCGACGGCTCGGCCCACGGCCCGGCGCCGATCGCCGACGAAGCCCCCGCTGCCGAGGGGCTCCACCCCCGCTGGCTGGAGGATCGTCTCGCCGCCTCCGGCCTCGACGCCGCCGAGCAGCAGGCGCTGATCGAGCGCGCCCCGCTCGACGTGCGCCTCCACCCCGATCATGCCGCGCTCGATCTGCCGGGTGCCGAGGCCATCCCCGGTCTGCCGCTCGCGCGCCGTCTACCCGCCGGCACCGACATTGCCGCGCACGCCGGCGCGATCGAGGTGCAGGACGCCGGCAGCCAGGCGGTGACGCTCGCCGCCGACGCCCAGCCCGGCATGACGGTGCTGGACCTGTGTGCGGGGGCGGGGGGCAAGAGCCTCGCACTCGCCGCCATCATGCGTAACGAGGGCCGGATCGTCGCCAGCGACGTCGATCGCGCGCGCCTGTCGCGCCTCGCCCCGCGCGCGGTAAAGGCGGGCGTGACGATCATCGAAACGCGCCTCCTCAACCCGCAGCAGGAGGTGGCCGCACTCGCCGACCTCACCGCCGACGTGGTGCTGATCGACGCGCCCTGCTCGGGCACCGGCACGTGGCGGCGCAACCCGGAGGCGCGCTGGCGGCTCACGCCTGCGCGGCTCGACCGGTTGATCGCAACGCAGGCGCATGTCCTCGCGATCGGCGCGGGCGCGGTGAAGCCGGGTGGGGCGCTGGTCTATATCGTCTGCTCGCTGCTCGACGGAGAGGGCGCGGCGCAGGTCGACGCCTTCCTCGCCGCCAACCCCGGCTGGCGAGCGGAGTCGCTCGCGCTGCCGTTCGGGCGCGTGCACGGTCCCGGCCTGCGCCTCACGCCAGCGCATGATGCGACCGACGGTTTTTTCGTCGCACGCCTGCGGGCGCCATGCTAACCGGGCCGGATCGTGTCGAAGCTGGAGCCGTTCATGCGTTTCACCGCCGTCGCCGTGGCCGCCTCGCTGGCGTTGGTGTCGATCTCCACCGCGTTGCATGGCCAGCGCCCCGACGACCAGATCGACGCGCGCAGCATGGCGCTGTTGCAACAGGGCAAGGCAGCGAAGGCGGCGGGCAATCTCGACGGCGCGACCGACTTTCTGGAAACGGCGGTCACCGTCGATCCGCGTAACCGCCAGGCGTTCGTGATGCTGGCCGAGGTGGCCGAGGCGCGCGGGCTGCCCGGCAAGGCGATCCGCCTGTATCGCGAGGCGCTGCTGCTCGAGCCCAATGACGTCACCGCTTTGTCGGGGCAGGGCGAGGCGATGGTCGCCAAGGGCGCGGTCGGACGCGCGCGTCAGAACCTCGCGAAGGTCCGCGCGCTGTGCAAGGGTAGCTGCCCGCAGGCGACGACGTTGGCGGCGGTGATCGCGAAGGGGCCGCCGGTCACCACCGCGCAGGTCGGCGCGAACACCACCACCGCCGCCACAGGCGCGGCGCCGATGTCGCAGGACTGACCCTCGTCGTTGCGAGCGTAGCGAAGCAATCCAGGGCGTCGCGCGAAACATTGGATTGCTTGGAGGCGGTCTTAGCGTGGTTCAACTCAGCCGCTTCGCCACCGCCACGAATTCGGCGACGCTGATCGTTTCCGCCCGCCGGGTCGCGTCGATCCCCTCGGCCTCCAGCGCGTCCAGCGCGCCCGGCACGCCGCGTAGCGACTGCCGCAACATCTTGCGCCGCTGCCCGAACGCCGCCGCGGTCAGGCGTTCCAGCACCGCCAGCGCCACGCCCTCCGCTGCCTCGGTCGGGGTGATGTGCACCACCGCCGACATCACCTTGGGCGGCGGGGTGAAGGCGGAACGGTGCACCGGCATCGCGATCCGCGCCGCCGACCGCCACTGCGCCAGCACCGCCAGCCGCCCATAGGCATCGCCCCCGACCGGCGCGACGATCCGCTCCGCCACCTCGCGCTGGAACATCAGCGTCAGCGATCGCCACCATGGCATCCACTCGGCGGAGAGCCAGCCGATCAGCAACGCCGTCCCGACATTGTACGGCAGGTTCGATACGATGTGCGGCGCGCCATCGAACAGCGCGCGCGCATCGATCTCGGTCGCATCCCCCTCGATCACGCGCAGCTTGCCCGGATAGGCCGCTTCGAGTTCGGCGAGCGCCGGGATGCAGCGCCGGTCGCGCTCGATCGCGGTCACCCGCGCGCCCTGCGCCAGCAACGCCCGCGTCAGTCCCCCCGGACCCGGCCCGACCTCCAGCACCTCGGCGTCGGTCAGGTCGCCCGGGATGCGCGCGATCCGCCCCAGCAGTTGCGCGTCGAACAGGAAGTTCTGTCCCAGCGCCTTCGACGCCGACAGGCCATGCCGCGCGATCACGTCGCGCAACGGCGGCAGTTCGACCTGGGTCATGCGGTGGTGGTGCAGCGCGCGCGATGCGTCGCGGCTTCGTCCGCCATCAGGATCGCCGCGATCGTTGCGCCGGGGTGCGCCTGTCCCTTGCCCGCGATCCCGAAGGCGGTACCGTGATCGGGCGAGGTCCGCACGATAGGCAGCCCGAGCGTGATATTGACCCCTTCGTCGAAGAACAGCGTCTTCAGCGGCACCAATGCCTGGTCGTGATAGGGGCACAGCGCCACGTCATAGGCGGCGCGCGCCCGCGCGTGGAACATCGTGTCGGCGGCCAGCGGTCCGCGCACGTCGATCCCTTCGCCGCGCAGTATCTCGATCGCGGGCTGCATCACGTCCAGCTCCTCGCGGCCCAGCGCGCCATTCTCGCCCGCGTGGGGGTTCAGCCCGGCGAAGGCGAGGCGCGGGTGCGCGATCCCGAAATTGCGCGTCATCGCGCGCGCGGTCACGCGTGCCTTCGCCAGGATCAGGTCGACGGTCAGCAGCCCCGGCACCTCGGCCAGCGCGACATGCGTCGTCATCGGCACCACGCGCAGCCCTGGCCCCGCGAGCATCATCACCGCATTGTCGCGCGCGATCCCGCAGCGTTCGGCGACGAATTCGGTTTGCCCCGGATAGGTAAAGCCGATTTCGTACAATTGCGCCTTCGACACCGGCCCGGTCACCAGCGCGCGCCCCGCCCCCGACCGCACCAGCCCCGTGGCCAGTTCCAGCGCGCGGACGGTGCAGCGGGCGCCATCGGCATCGGGGGCGCCCGGCACGATGTCCCCGGCGTCCTCGACGGTCAGCACCGGCAAGGCTTCGGGGAAGACCTGCGACACCGCCTTCAGGTCCGACACCGCCGCGACCGGCCCGTCCCACACCCGCGTGATCGCGCGCCGGTCGCCCACCGCCACGAACGGCGGCAACGCCCGTTCGCGTCGCGCGTCCCAGGCCTTGGCGACCATCTCCGGCCCGATCCCTGCGGGGTCGCCCATCGAGATGACGATCGGCCGGGTCACGCGCGCCTCCTCAGCGATATTCGATCACCGCGTCGCGCCGCAGGTCGCGAAGCGCCTGTTGCGCGCGCAGGTTGACGCGCTGCTGCTCCAGCTGGCTCTGGATCTGCTGCGCGCCCGGCAGCTGCCCGCCCGGCGCCTCGTCGCGTCCGCACATCACCAGTGTCCGCACGCCCTCGGTGGGCGATCCGAACGGCGGCGTCGCTTGGCCGACCTGCAGCTTCAGCATGATCGCCTGGAGCGGCGGGGGCAGATCGCGAATGCGGATCGCATCATTGTCCACCACCTCGGCATTCAGCGATGCCGCGACCTTCTCCACTGATCCACAGCCCTGCAGCTTCTGGATCGCATTGGCGAAGGCACTGGTCCGCGCGGTCGCCTGCGCCTGCGTGGTGCCGGCGGGGAATTTGATCGTGAGCTGCTTCAGGCTGAGCCGCGCGTCGCGGGGATCGGCCATCAGCACCTGGCGCTTGTCGACCAGGTACAGGATCGAGAATCCACCCGGCGTCGCCACCGGCCCGGCGACCTGTCCGACCTGCATCGTCGTCGCCGCCTCGGCCAGCGGCTGCGGGAGCTGCGCGGCGCGCACCCAGCCCAGGTCACCACCGACGCCGCGCGTCGAGGCCTCGGAGAAGTTGCGCGCGAAATAGCTGAACGGCGCCTGGCCCTTGCTGATCTCCCCGATCAGCTGCTTGCTGTTGTCGAACACCTGCTGCTGGCGGTCGGGTGTCGCGGCCAGATAGATTTCGTTGAGGTGATATTCCTCGGTGCCCTTCGCGGCTTCCAGCCGGTCGAGAATCGCCTTCACCTCTTCGTCGCCGACGTTCACGAACGGCTCGACGCGCTTGCTGAGATAGCGGTTCCACGCCAGCTCGCCCTCGATCTGCCGCCGCAGCGAGCGCTCGGACGAACCCTGTTCGCGCAGCCACGTCGACAATTGCGCAGGGGTGCGGCGCAGGTTGCTGCCGACGCGCGCATACGCCTGATCGATCTCACCCTTGCTGACGGTGATGTCGGCCACCTTCGCCTGCTGGATCTGCAGCGTTTCGTCGATCAACTGGCGCAGCACCTGCAATTGCAGCCGCTCGCGCTCCTCGTCGTTCAGCTTGGCGTTGTTCGCCGCCGCGATGAAGTTCACGCGCTGATCGACGTCGGTGCCGGTGATCACGGCTTCGTTGACGATCGCGGTGGCCTTGCGCACGTTGGGATCGACCTTGCCGAAGATCTGCAGGTCGGACGGCAGGTTCAGCCCGGTCGGATCGCGCCCGGGCGCCTCCTCCTGCGCCAGCGCGACGCCCGTCACGCCCAGCGCCACGATCGTTCCCAGCAACCGGCGGGTCCAAGCCGCGCCTTTCGTCTTCATCATCACGTCCGTCTCGAAATCCCGATGAGGTGCGCCCGCGGCCACCATGGCGCCTGTGCCGGAAAGGAACTGAACCGGGGCTTAGCGGCCAAGGTTCTTGAAGGAAAGCGTCAACAAATAGCTGTTGCCGCTACGCGCGTCACCGACGTTGCGATAGTCGCGCTTCCACGTCAGCCCCAGATCCACACAATCGTCCTGATAAGCGACGCCCACGCGGTGGCGGATCGGGGAGAAGCCGCTGGAGGTCGACAAGGGATCCTCGGCGCGGCTGGTGAGGTCGACGATCGCCGAGCCCCAGACCGACCAGAAGCGGGTGATGCCCACCCGCCCGCCGGCGCGCAGCTCCTCGCGATCCTGCAGATCCTCCAGCACGTCGATGTTGCGGTTCAGCCGCAGGTAGCCGATCGTCGCATAGGTCTGCCGCGAGCCTACCGTCGCATCGATCTCGTTGCGCCGGACCGAGAAACTGTCCTTGTCCAGGCGATAGCGGTGCGTCAGCGTCACCCACTCGCCGAAACGGATGTTGGTGCGCCCCACGATGTCGGAGAAACGGTCCGACAGGCCGGTGCCCTCGGGCAGGATGCTGGGTCGTTCGGCCAGGCGATAGCTTTGCCCGACGTTGGCCGAAATGGCGATGCGATCCAGATCCAGCGCCCATTCCGCGCCATAGGTGACGCGGCTCGAATCCTCCCAGCGATCGTAGCCGGAGAAGCGGTTGAGCGCGAAGAGGTTGGAATCCTCCAGGTCGACGGCGCGCGCATCCTCGTTCGGGATCTGGATGTTGCGCGTCTTGGGGGTCGCGACCACCTGTACGCGCGGCGTGAAGCGCTGGAACCCGCCGAACAGCTCGCCCACGAACGGCCAGCGCAGATCGGCGGCCAGCGCGCCGATCACCCGCGTCTGAAACCCCTCGATCCCGCGATAGCTGACGATCGAGGTCGCCGCGACGTTCTGCGTGTCATAGGCGTCGGCGCGCCCGAACGCGGTCAGCGTCACCTCCTGCCCCAGCACGGTGATGCCGCGCCAGTCCCAGCGCGCGCTGCCGAACGCACGCTGCGTGTCCTGTCCGGCCTTGCGCCCGATCGCCAGCGAGTTGAGCTGGATCTGCAGCGTCCCGCCCAGCAACGCGTCGGGCACGCGACGGCGATAGTCGATCTCGGGCAGCGCGACCGGCTGCATCCCCTGCCGGTCGCCGACGCGCAGCGTCTGCACCGCCCATCCCGCGATCGACAGGTAACTGTTGGGATCGATCCGCTCGAGCGCCACGGTGGTGCGCAACCGGTCTTCGTTCGAAATGTCATAGCGGCGCAGGAAGGTTCGGTCGGTCACCAGCCGCAGCGATCCCGACAGGCTCCAGTTGGGATCGAACTGGAAGCGACCGACGCCATCCAGATAGCCGCGGAAGGCGCGCCGCGTGCTCGGGTCGTCGATGTTGGCCAGATTGTCGGTCCGGCGGCTGCCGGTCGCGAAGCCGCGCAGCGAGAAGGCGCCCAGCTCGTTCAGCGCGCTATATCGTGCCTCCATCATCGGCAGTTCGGCAGTGAAGATATGCGGCGCCACCACCAGCGACTGATTGGGGCCGAGCGCGAAGTTGACCGGCAGCACGAATTCGGCGCCGTTCAGCCGCGTCAGGTTGAACCCGGGCACCAGCAGCCCGGTCTCGTTGCTGGCGCCGACCGGATGGCTGAAGCGCGGCAGCGATGGCGTGCTCAATCCGAACAGATGGAACCGCGCGCCTTCGTAATACACGCGTTCGCGATCGGGGCGGTAGATCACCTTGATGGCGGTGATCTTCCACGTCGGCTCGCGCGGGCACCCGTCCGATCCGACAACCGGGCACGGCGAATAGACCGCCCGGTCCAGGTTCATCGTGCCGTCCGGCTCGCGCACGCCGCGCACGGCGGCCAGTCGTCCGCCCTGCTCCAGCACGACCAGCAGATTGTCGACCACGCCGTCCTTCAGCGTGTCGGTCAGTTCGATCGAATCGCCATAAGCGACATCGCCTTCGGGATTGGTCACCGCCACGCCGCCGGTCGCCACCACGCGTCCGGTCTTGCGGTTCCACACCACCTTGTTGGCGCGCAGCCGTTCGCCCGCCCGCGTCATCCGCACCTCGCCGGTCGCGGTCACGACATCGGCGTTATAGTCATATTCCAGCGCACCGGCGCTGAATTGCACCTGGTCGCTATCGGCAGCGGCGGGAGCGGGCGTGGCAGGGGCACCCAGCGGCGCGGCGGGCGGGCCGCCGGCCCGATCCTGCAACGACTGTCCCGCGGCCGGTCCGGCAAGCACCAGGCACAGCGCGGCACCGGCGAGAAGATCGAAACGCATCACGTCGTTGTCGTTGCCCCGTTCGCGCGCCCGACCGGAACTGGTCGTAACGCGTCGCTCGCCTATCGCATCGCTGCGTCGCGCCTGCAACGCTTTGCCATTTGCCGGTCCGGCTCCTAGGTAGGCGGCATGATGGATGAGGATACCGGAATGCAGATCGCCTTCGCCGCCCAACGCCCCGCCGACGCCGCCGTGCTGGCGCTGCCGATCCGCCAGGGCGCGGCGCCGACCGGGCTGATCGAGGGGGGTGACGCGCTGCTCGCGGCCGCCGCCACGGCGCAGCGGTTCGCCGGTGAGGCGGGCTCGGTGGCGGAAGTGTATGTCCCGCAAGGGGAGGGCGCGCAGCGCGTCCTGCTGCTCGGCGTGGGGGACGGGGCCGACGCCGCGTTCGAGCGGGCCGGGGGCGCGCTGACCGCGCGGCTGCTGACCTCGGGCGCGGCGGATGCGGTCGCCGATCTCTCGGGCGTCGCGCCGCTTGCCGCCGCGCGCTTCGCCGCGGGGGTCGCGCAGCGCGCGTGGCGTTTCGACGAATATCGCACGAAGCTGCCCGAGAAGCAGAAGCCGACGCTCGCGCGCGTTACGATCGTCGGCGACGATGCCGACTGGTCGGGCCGCGAAGCGGTCACCAAGGGGCTGGCGCTGGCGCGCCTGCTCGCCACGCTGCCGCCGAACGTCCTGTATCCCGAGAGCTTCGTCGAGCGCGTGCTGGCCGCTGTCGATGGTCTCGGTCTGGAGGTGACGGTCCTCGGCGAACGCGAACTGACCGATCTCGGCGCGGGCGCGCTGCTCGGCGTGTCGCAGGGATCGCGGCGCGAGGCGCGCGTGCTGGCGCTCAAATGGTCGGGCGGCGCCGCCGACGCGCCGCTCACCGCGTTGGTGGGCAAGGGCGTCACCTTCGATACCGGCGGCATTTCGATCAAGCCGGCGGCGGGCATGGAGGACATGAAGTGGGACATGGGCGGCGCGGCGGCGGTGGCCGGCGCCATGCTCTCGCTCGCCACGCGCAAGGCGAAGGCCAACGTCATCGGTGTGATGGGGCTGGTGGAGAACATGCCCGACGGCAATGCGCAGCGTCCGGGCGACGTCGTCACCAGCATGTCGGGGCAGACGATCGAGGTCATCAACACGGATGCCGAGGGGCGGCTGGTGCTGTGCGATTGCATCACCTGGGTGCAGAACACCCACAAGCCGGTGCGGATCGTCGATCTCGCCACGCTCACCGGCGCGATGATCGTCAGCCTGGGCAATGAATATGGCGGGCTGTTCTCGAACGACGATGCGCTGGCCGACCAACTGCTGACGGCGGGGCGCGCGACCGGCGACAAATTGTGGCGCTTCCCGCTCGCCGATGCGTACGACAAGCTGATCGACTCGCCGATCGCCGACATGAAGAACGTCGGCCCGCGCGGCGCCGGCTCGATCACCGCCGCGCAATTCCTGAAGCGGTTCGTCGACGATGGCGTCGCCTGGGCGCATCTCGACATCGCCGGGATGGTATGGGCCGACAAGGACGGGGCGACCTGGGCGAAGGGCGCGACCGGTTACGGCGTGCGCGTGCTCGACTGCTTCGTCGCGGACGTTTGCGAGCAATAATGCAGGTCGACTTCTACCACCTGACCCGGATGCCGCTGGAGCGTGCGCTCCCGCAGATCGCGGCGAAGGTGGTGGCATCGGGCGCGCGGCTGCTGATCGTCGCCGCCGACGCGGATCGGCGCGCGGCGCTCGACCGGCTGCTGTGGAGCTACACGCCCGACAGCTTCCTGCCGCATGCGCAGGTGGGCGGGGCGGCGGACGATCGCCAGCCGATCCTGATCGCGCCCGATGTGAACCCCGCCAACCGCGCGCGCCACATCGCGCTGGTCGACGGCGAATGGCGCGACGCCGCGCTCGACTTCGATCGCGCCTTTCACTTCTTCGACGAGGACCATATCCGGGCGGCGCGTGCCGCGTGGAAGGAACTGGCCACCCGCGACGGGGTGGAGCGGCGCTATTGGAAACAGAATGATGCGGGGCGCTGGGAACAGGCCGCCTGAGCGCTCGCTTGCATCCGCGGGTCCGCGCGCCTAGGGCGGCGCCACTTTCCCGTTCTTATCTCAGGAGCCCGTGACCGTCATGGCCGCGAACCGTACCTTTTCGATCATCAAGCCCGACGCCACGCGTCGCAACCTTACCGGCGCGGTCACCAAGATGCTGGAGGACGCCGGTCTGCGCGTCGTCGCGTCGAAGCGCATCCAGATGACCCGCGAGCAGGCCGAGGGCTTCTACGCGGTCCACAAGGAGCGTCCGTTCTTCAACGATCTGGTCGGCTTCATGATCTCCGGCCCGGTCGTCGTGCAGGTGCTGGAGGGCGAGAACGCCATGCAGCGCAACCGCGACATCATGGGCGCCACCAACCCGGAGAACGCCGCGCCGGGCACGATCCGCAAGGAACTGGCGGAATCGATCGAGGCGAACACCGTGCACGGCTCGGACTCGGACGAGAATGCCGAGATCGAGATCGCCTATTTCTTCAAGCCGGAAGAAATCGTCGGCTGATATGGACTGGCGCCTGCGCCGCACCGGGCCGGCGGATGCCGCGATCCTGTCGCTGGTGGCGGGCGCCACCTTTCTGGAGGCGTTTGCGGGCGTCCTCGACGGTGCCGACATCCTCGCGCACGTCACCCGCAACAGCAGCCCCGCCGCTTTCGAGCGTTATCTCGCCGATGGCGCGGTGGCGACGCTGGCGGAGGCGCGCGACGGCGCCGCGCCGCTCGGCTACACGCTGCTCACCACGCCCGATCTGCCGGTCGCGCCGGCGCCGGGCGATATCGAACTCAAGCGCATCTACGCGTTGTTTCCCACCCATGGCACCGGCCTGGGGCCGGCGCTGATGGCGCAGGCGATCGCCGACGCGCGCGACGCGGGTTCCCGTCGCCTGCTGCTCGGCGTCTACGGCGGCAATCGCCGCGCGCAACGCTTCTACGAGAAACAGGGCTTCACGGTCGCTGGGGAGCGACGCTTCCAGGTCGGCACCACGTGGCACGACGACCTGATCTACGCCCGCGCGCTGTAGCGCGTCCTGGTCGATAAGCCCGACGCCGGACCACCGTTCGCCCTGAGCCTGTCGAAGGGTGTGCCACGGAAGGCACGTGCTTCGACAGGCTCAGCACGAACGGTGCACGGGGCGGCAGCAATGGCGGCTCGCCGCTCCTCGCTCAGATCCCCATCCGGAACGTCACCCGGATGTCGCGTCCGGCCAGCGGCGCGAAATCCTTCAGCACGCTGGCGGCGCGGCGCGCCTCGACGTCGAAGATGTTGTTCGCCGCCAGCAGGATGCTGCGCCGGTCGCTACCGCCCCACGGGTGGAAGGACAGCGATGCGTTGACCATCGTGTAACCGTCGGTGCGCGTCTCGAACGGCGCGGTCCGGTTCTGCGGGAACGCGCGTTCCACCTCGATCCGCCCGGCGCTGGTGTCGCTGCGCGCCTCGATCCCTCCCAGCAGGCGCAGCGGCGGGATGCGCGGCACCGGCCCGCGATCGACGATCTGTGCATGAACATAGTCACCCAGCAGATCGGCGGTGATCGAGTGATTGCCGATCGTCGCCAGCTTCGCCGAGCCGTCGAGTTCGAAGCCGTAATAGCGCGCCTTGGCCTGATCGTAGCGGAAGCATGGCAGATCGATCTCGGCACCCGCTGCCGTGACGCACGGCGCGTCCGCCATCTGCGTCTCGTAGATGTAATTGTCGAACCAGTTGTAATAGGCCGACGCGTCCAGGCTGAAGATCGCGTCATGCGCGTGCAGCGTGGCCTCCAGCCCCCACGACGTTTCCGCGCGGAAGTTCGGATTGCCCAGCTCGTACGCCTGCGTGCCCGCGTGCGGCCCGTTGGCGAACAGTTCCTCGGCGGAGGGCGCGCGCGCGGTCCGCGAACCGTTCAGGCCGATCCGCACCCCGTCCGTCAGCGTATAGGCCGCGCCCAGCGATCCGGACCAGGTGGCGAAGCGGCGATCCTGCGCGGTGAAGCGCTCGGTGCCTTCGCGGAAGCCGGGATCGGCGGTCAGCGTCGTATGCTCGTAGCGCACCCCGCCTTCGGCCTTGAAGCGCCCGTCCTCATATTGCTGCAGCGTGAAGAGCCCGGTCTGCTCGGTCTGGTTGCGCGGCAGGAACGCCTCGTCGCCGACCACGTCGAAGTTGCGGCTGAAGTATTGCACGCCGCTGGCCCCCTGCCACGCGCCGCGCCGCGCCTGGACGATCTCCAGACGTGCCTCCAGCCCCTTGTTGTAGAAGGCGGTGCCGACCGAACCGTCCTCTTCCAGCTCGAAGTGCCGGTAATTGGCATGCGCGGCGCGCACGCGGATCGCGTCGATCCACGGCCCGTGCGGCGTCACCTCGGCGCGCAGGTCGTAGCGGTTCTGCACGACGTCCAGGCGCGGCGCTTCCTGCTCCTGCCCGATCGCGGTCGCATAGCGGACCGGCACGCCGTACACGCTGTCGTAATGGCCGTAAGAGACGCCCAGCATCCCGCCATCGGTGACGATCGATGCGCCCGCGCCCGCGGTCCAGGTTTCCGCCGCGCTATTGGGCAGCTTGCCGCGCAGCGCGGCGTTGCCCGCGAAGTCGATCGGCTCGTCGCCGTCCTGCGGCACCCCCGCCAGCGCCAGCGAGGCGCGCCGCGCCGCGCGCGACAGGATGAACCCGCCGGTGCGCAGGTCGTCGGACTTCAGGTACGAACCGTCGACGTGCAGCACCAGCGGACCCGCCGCCGTCACGTCCGCCGCGCCGCCCAGCGATCGCTCGTTGGCCGCGCTGCCATAGGTGCCGATCGCGTCGACACGGTAGCCGTTGTCGGGCAGCGCGCGTGGGATGCGACGATCGACCACGTTGACGACGCCGCCCACCGCCGACGATCCGTACAGCAGCGCCGCCGGACCGCGCAGCACCTCGACACGCTCCGCCAGCAGCGGATCGATGACGACGGCGTGGTCGACCGAGGTGTTCGACACGTCGATCGATCCGATCCCGTCGGTCAGCACGCGGATGCGATCGCCCTGGAAGCCGCGCAGGATCGGGCGCGACGCATTCGGTCCGAACGATGTCGCCGACACACCGGGCAGCCGCGCCAGCGTCTCGCCGATCGTCGGGCGCAGTTCGCGGGTCAGGTTGGCGCCGGTCAGCACCGACGTCCCCTGCAATACATCCGCCTCGCTCGTCTGGATCGGCGCGGTGACGATCACGTCGTCGGAACGGTGCGGATCGGACGCGCGCGGCGTGGCGGCGGTCTGCGCGGCGGCGGGCAGGGCCAGCGGCGCGAGGGCGACGGCGGCGAACAACATGGTTTTCATGGGCGACTCCCTTTTCGTCCTCGCCCCATAGCGCCACGTTACAACATATCAAGTACGTGAAAATTCAATGACGCGCGTCTTGCTCCACGCCGTCGATGATCTTGCCCCCGGCCATGAACACCACGATCGTGCACGCGCCGAACATGATCCAGCCGGGCGTGCCGGGGAAGCGATGCAGATAGGTCATCCCCCGCTCCACCGCCCCGGTGGCGATCGCATAGATCAACATGAACGCTTCGAATTTCGTGCGGATGGTGAACAGCCGGGCAAAGCCCCGCCACCACCGCGCCAGCCGCGCGCGCATCATCGCAACTCCGCCAGATTCAGTGCGTCGACCAACGCGGCCCGGGCGGTCGCGATCCGGTCCAGCAGCGCCGGATCTGCGATCGCATCCGGACCGATCGCCTCGGGCCAATGCCGTTCGATGACCGTGGCGATCCGATCCAGCGCGGCGTCGTCCACCAGAAAGCGCGGATCGACCGTCGCCGGATCGCAGGCGACCCGCAACCGCAGGCAGGCGGGGCCGCCGCCATTCGCCATCGACTCGCGCACGTCGACCACCTCGACACGGCGGATCGGGCCGTTGCCGGCAAGGTGCCGCTCGATCCACGCCCACACGCGTGGATTGGCGCGCGCCTCGCCTGGCACGATCAGCGTCGGCTCGCCGCTGGCGGGCGTCACCAGTTGCGCGTTGAACAGATAGGAGCCGATCGCATCCGCCAGGCTCACCTCGGCGTCGGGCACCTCGACGATCTCGACCTCGGGCAGCAAGTGACGCAGGTCGGCGTAGAAGCCGGCGCGATCCTCGAACGCCAGTTCATGGGCCAGCAGCACCCGTTCGTTGGCCACCGCCACCACATCGTTGTGGAACGCGCCGGCGGCGATCGCGGCGATCGATTGCTGCACGAACAGCGTTCGCGCCGGGTCAAGCCCGTGCGCCCGCGCAACCGCGCGGCTCGCCTCGACATGCTGGCGCGCAGGGAAGGGGCCGCCGCTCACGCCATAAACGAAGACTTCCACCGCCGACGCATCATGCGCCCGGCACAGCCGCATGTGATTCGCCGCCCCTTCGTCACCAAAGGGTGCGGGGACGGGGGGCGATACCACGAAATGCCGCGCGTCGCCGAAGGCGACCTGCAATTGGGCCAGCGTCGCCTGCCACTCATGGCTGCGATGCGGCATGGTCACCAGATTGGCGACCGTCAGGTGGCAGCGCCCGTCGGCCGTATCGGGCGCGGGGGAAACCGTGGCGGCATTGGCCGCCCACATCGACGACGCCGACAATGCCTGCGCGCGCAAATGTGCGGGCGCGGTGTCGTAATCAATGGCCAGCCGCGCCAGCCAGCCGTGGTCCGGGCGCGGGGGCGGAATCAGCACGCCCTGCACCAGCCCCAACGCCAGATTGGCGCGCATCTTCGCGATTCCCTGCAGCGCCGCCGCGCGCGGATGCGCGACCTGCCCGGCATTGGCGGTGGCGGCCAGGTTGCCGGGGCTCAGCCCGGCGTAATTGTGGCTGGGTCCGACGATCCCGTCGAAATTGATCTCGCGTATCATATCCGTCCGATCCAGCTCACGCGGTCGCCCTCGCGCACGCCTAGGGCCGCCGCCCCGGCCGGGTCCAGCGTCACGCCGCCGTCGACCGTCCCGATCCTGGCATAGGCGCAGCGGAACGTCGCCAGCCGGCCGGTCGCGACCAGCGCCTCCTCGCGCCCGTCGTCACGAGTCGCGACGACGGAGGCGTCGCGCGCATCGCGCACGGTGCGGATCTGGTCGGTCTTCACCGTCATCGTCGGCCCGCCGTCGAAGATGTCGATGTAATTCTCGAACGCGAATCCCTCGTTCTCCAGCATCCGCATCGCGGCGCGACCGGACGGGTGCGGCAGGCCGATCGAGGCGCGCGCGGGTTCGGACAGCATCGCGATGTAGATCGGGTGCTTGGGCATCAGGTCGGCGATGAACTGGTGGCCGTTGACGGCATTGAACTCGTCCGCCTCCTGAAACCCCATGCCGAAGAAGCGGCCGGCGAGGCCATCCCAGAACGGCGAGCCGCCCGCCTCGTCGATCACCCCGCGCAATTCGGCGAGCGTGCGGTCCGCGAAGCGCGGGCGGTGCGCGCGGATGAACAGATAGCGGCTGCGCGCCAGCAACAGCCCCAGTCCGCCCGCGCGTTCGCCGGGATGCAGGAACAGCCCGCCGACCTCGCTCGCCCCCTCCAGATCGGTGGTCAGCGACAGCATCTCGGCGCGGAACGTCCGCCCCAGTTCGCGGCTGTGCTGCGTCAACGTGCCGAGCCGATAGCTGTAGAAGGGGTGTTTCTGCCCGACATGGGTGAACAACTGGCAGGTGCCGCGCACCTCGCCGGTCACGTTGTTCTCCAGCATCAGGACGAACAATTCGTCGGTCAGCGTCGTGTCGTCATGCCCGAATGCCGCCGCGCTGCGCTCCAGCTTGGCGGTCAGCGCCTTACGGTCGGGGGGCAGGTTGGTGAATCCGCCTCCGGTCAGCTTCGCCATCTCGTACAGATGCGCCAGGTCGCGCGCGCCGGCGGCGCGGATCACGAAGGTCATGCCAATGCTCCGCTCGCCAGCCGCAGCATCGTGACGGCGGAAAGGGCGGCCCGCTCGGCCAGGCTGTCGACGATCAGGAATTCCTCCATCGAATGGATCGCGCCGCCACGCGCGCCCATCGTATCCACGACGGGCACGCCACAGGCGGCGATGTTGTTACCGTCGCACACACCGCCGGTGTCGCGCCAGCCGATCGACTGTCCCAGATCGGCGCCGGTCGCACGCACCAGTTCGAACAGCCGCGCCGCGCCTGCGTCGACCGGCTTGGGGGGACGGTTGAAGCCGCCATGCACCTCGATCGCGACGTCATGCGCGGCGGCGACCTCCGTCACCGCCGCGTCGATCGCGGCGCGCGCGCGCGCGATCTCGTCGGCGTCGGCGGGGCGGAAGTTGATGCGCAGCACCGCTAGGTCGGGGACGACGTTGTTCGGCCCACCCCCGTCGATCCGCGCGGGGTTCACCGCCAGCCGTGGCGATCGTTCGGCGTGCAGCCGCACCGCCAGCGCGCCCGCCGCGACGATCGCATTGCGCCCGTCCTCCGGGTTGCGTCCGGCATGGGCGGCGCGTCCCCGCACCACGATCGAGAAATTGCCGGTGCCGCCCCGCGCGCCCGCCAGCGTGCCGTCGGGCAGCGCCGGTTCGTAGGTCAGCGCCGCCGCCTTGCCGCGTGCGACCTCCGCGAGCAGCGCGGCGGAGGAGAAGGAGCCCGTCTCCTCGTCCGAGTTGATCAGCACGTCATAGCCGACGTGCGGCGCGACCGCCTCGATCGCCAGCAACGCCTCCAGCATCAGCGCCAGCCCGCCCTTCATGTCCGCGACACCTGGCCCGTTCAGTATGCCGGGCTCGCGCCACGCCAGCGTCTGGAACGCATGATCGGCGGGGTAGACGGTGTCCATATGCCCGGTCAGCAGCAACCGGACGGGCGCGTCGGGCCGCACGCTCAGGTGCAGGTGCCGGCCATGCGCCAGCTCGCTGACCACACCGTCGCTGCCCACCGCCTGCGCTGGCGCCGGCTCCACCAGCCGCAACGCGCCCGGCAGGACGCCGAACGCCTCGGTCAGCGCATCGGCCATCGCCGCGCACCCCGCGATGTTGCGCGTGCCGCTGTTGATCGCCGCCCATCGCTCGACGCGCGACAGCATCGCGCCGGCGTCGAGTCGCTCGATCGCGGCGCGCTCGGTTCCCGTCAGTCTCTCCATGTCCGGCTTCTAACCGGCGCGGCCTAGAAGGTATAGACCAGCGACGCGCGGCTGGTGGTGTCGGTCGTCACGCGTCCCGCTGGCGGCTCGCTTTCATATTGCAGCGTGTAGGACAGCCGCGCCGACAGCGGGCCGAGCAGCTTCGCCTCGATGCCGGAAACGCTGCGGATCGTGCTGTTGTACCGCTCCCAGTAACCCGACGCGCTCTGCGTCGCGACCAGCCCGCTGAACAGCGTCCAGTTCAGCTCCATGCTGCCGCGCGCCGCGACGCTGCCCTGCATCGTGCGGTCGGTGAAGTCAGTCTGACGGAACGCCGGCCCCAGTTCGACGTCGAGCGTCAGGCCGTTGCGCCGGATCACGCTGTACCCGGCACCGATCGAGCCGGAATAGCGATTAAAATAGCCCAGGAACCGGTCGGACTCATACTGGCCGTTGCCGTAAATATAGCCGCGATCGTTCAGCTTGTAGTTCGGCTGGTATCCCACCGCGTAGCGCTCGCGGCTGGTCACCCCGCCGGTGCGCTGGAAATCGGCCTGCGCCATCACGCGGTGGCGCCAGCGCAAACCCTCGCGCGTCAGGTCGGCGACGCCGGTCAGCCCCGTGACGTCGGAATTTCCGGTCGAGATGAACCCGCCCGCCTCGACGCGCCCGCTCCACAGCTCGAACGCGCTGGCCTGCTGCACGCGCTCGTTGCGCGCGCGGGCGCGGGCCTCCTTCCACTCGGTCGCGCGGCGCAGCACCAGGTCGCGCGATCCCGGATCGCCGTTCTTGGCGTAGCGGACCAGGGTGTCGACCCCGCTTTCGTCGCCGGCCTGCATCGCTGCGTCCAGCATCGCGCGGATCTCCGGCGGGATCTCCGGCCCCGGGATCTTGCCCAGCGTCACGCCCACCTCGCCCAGCACCGGCGGCGGCACCACCAGCGGCGGCGCGGTCAGCGTGATCGGCTCGACTTCCTGCTCGGGGCGGGTCAGCGTGCTCTGGCGCCGCGCGCGCCGCGCCGCGCCCGCGCGCCGCCGCGCCGGCACCGCTGCGGGCTCCGGCGCCGCCGCCAGCCACATCGTCGCGATCACGACCGACAGCATCGCCGGTCCTAGTCCGCCCGCGTCGTGCCACCCGGCAGATGCGGGGCGAAGGCGGCGAGCACGTCGCGATACAATTGTGCCTTGAACGGCACGATCAACCGCGGCAGGTCGGCTGGGTCGGCCCAGCGCCAGGCGCGGAATTCCGGATGCGGCGTGTCGATGCGGATATCGCGATCCTCACCGTCGAAGCGGAACAGGAACCACCGCTGGCGCTGGCCGCGATATCTGCCCTTCCACACCTTGCCGATCATCTCCGGCGGCAGGTCGTAGAACAGCTCCTCGGGCGCCTCGGCGATCAGCGTCACCTTGTCGGCGGTGACCCCGGTCTCCTCCCACAATTCCCGCGTCGCGGCCGCCTGCGCATCCTCGCCATCGTCGATGCCGCCCTGTGGCATCTGCCACGCTTCCAAGACGTTATCGAGCCGCTGGCCGACGAACACCTGTCCGTCGCGGTTGAGCAGCATCACCCCGGCGCAGGGGCGATAGGGCAGGGAGTCTGGCGCAGTCATTTCGGTGCGATAGGCCGCGCGCGCGGCGGCATCAACCCGGCTGCGCCGCGCCGTTCGCATCGATCGCCGCGCGGAGCGCGCCCAGATACATGGCGACGTCGTGCTGGCTCGACGGGATCGCCCGGCGCAGCGTGACGAAGCCGTGGATGTTGCCCGCCGCCTCCTGATACGTCACCGGAACTCCCGCCAGCGCCAGGGCCGCCGCATAGGCACGTCCCTGATCGCGCAACGGATCCAGCCCGGCGGTCACGATCACCGCCGGTGGCATCCCGGTTAGGTCGCCGAGCAGCGGCGAGAAGCGCACGTCATCCGCCGCCGGGCGATAATGGCCGCCGAACCACGCCATGGTTTCGCGCGTCAGCAGATAGCCGTCGCAAAAGGCCGCGAACGACGGATAGTCGCGGGTCGCGTCGGTTGCCGGATAGATCGGCGCCTGCACGATCACCGGCACGCGCGCGGGCGCATCGCGCAGCGCCGCCGCGACGACGATCGACAGGTTGCCGCCCGCGCTGTCCCCGCTCAGGACCAACCCGGTAACCGTCCGCCCCAATTCGGTCGGGCTGTCTGCCACCCAGCGCGCCGCCGCCTCGCTGTCCTCCACGGCGGCGGGGAAGGGGGCCTCGGGCGCCAGCCGATAGTCGACCGAGACGACCGGCACGTCCAGTTGTCGCGCCATCTCGGCGGTGAAGCTGGCGTGGCTGTCGACGTCGCCGACCACCCAGCCGCCGCCGTGGAAGAACACCAGTGCCGGCCCCGGTTCGCGCGTCTCGCGCGCATCGAACAACCGCCCCGCGATCGGCCCCGCCGGCCCCGGAATCGTCACGTCGCGCATCACCGCCAGCGTTCCGCGCGGCGGATCGGCGACGTCGCACATCCCGCGCATCGCCGCGCGCGCTTCCTCTGGCGTCATCTGATAGGTGCGCGGCCCCGGCAGGTTGTTCAGATAGCCGAGGAAGGCGGCGACGTCGGGACGGACGAAGGGCGGCTCGGCGGTCGGCTCGGTCATGCGATACTCCTGCGCGGCGGTGCGCTTTCCTATCTTAGGATGATGATCCCCATCGTCCACCATTCCGATTACGTTACCGAGGCACCCGCGCGCAGCACCTATCGCTGGGGCAAGAACGGCGCGATCCGCGATCTGCTGCGCGCGCAGGGCGATCGGTTCGCGTGGTTCGCGCCCGATCCGATGCCGCGCATCTGGTTGGAGCGCGCACACGATCCCGATTATGTCGCGGAGGTGCTGTCGGCGCAGGTGCCCCCCGCCAAGGAGCGCCGGATCGGTTTCCCCGTCACCCCGATCGTCGCGCGCCGCGCGCAGTTGGTGCCCGGCGGCACCTATCTTGCCGCGCGGCTGGCGATCGAGCGCGGCTTCGCGGCCAACACCGCCGGGGGCAGCCATCACGCGCTGGCCGACACCGGCGCCGGCTTTTGCATCTTCAACGATCTGGCGATCGCGGCGCTGCGGCTGGTGGAAGAGGGGACGGCCCCGCGCGTCCTGATCGTCGACGTCGATGTCCATCAGGGCGACGGCACCGCCGCGCTGACGGCGGGGCATCCGCAGATCGCGACCTATTCGATCCACGCCGAGAAGAACTTCCCCGTCCGCAAGGCACGCTCGACGCTCGACGTGCCATTGGCGGATGCGATCGGCGACACTGCCTATCTGTCGGTGCTGGAGCAGACGCTCGCGCCGCTGATCGCGGAATGTCAGCCGACGCTGATCCTCTATCAGGGCGGGGTCGATCCGTTCGCGGGTGACCGGCTCGGTCGGCTGGCGCTCAGCGAGGAGGGGCTGGTCGCGCGCGATCGGCTGGTCGCGCGGCTGGCGATCGCGGCGGGGGTGCCGCTGGCCTGCACGGTCGGCGGCGGCTACGGCGACGACGTGATGGCGATCGCCGCGCGCCACGTGCGCGTGATCGAAACGCTGGGCGACGCGTTCGCGGGAACCGGGGCGGCGGATCGTTCGTAACCGCCGCGATGACCACCTTGCTCTGGCTGCGGCAGGACCTGCGCCTTCACGATCAACCGGCGCTGGTCGCCGCCGCGCACGCCGGGCCGGTGATCCCGGTCTACATTCTCGACGATGACGCGCCGGGCGACTGGCGCATCGGCGGCGCGCAGTGCTGGTGGCTCCACCACAGCCTGACGGCGCTGGGCGCGGCGCTCGAGGGCAAGGGCAGCCGCCTGATCCTGCGCCGCGGCGACGCGGTCGCGATCCTGACGGAATTGATGGAGCGGACCGGCGCCGACGCGATCCATGCGATCCGCCATTACGAGCCATGGTGGCGCAAGGCGGAGGCCGCGCTGGGTGAGCGGCTGTGCCTGCACGACGGAAATCATCTGGCACCCCCTGAGCAGGTCACCACCGGTTCCGGCGGCCAGTTCCGGATCTACTCGGCCTTCTGGAAGGGGTTGCAGGCGCATCTCCCGCCCGAAAAGCCGCTGGCGCTCCCCCGCGCGATCCCCGCGCCCGATCGCTGGCCGAAGAGTGACGCACTGGGCGACTGGCATCTGCTTCCTGCCAAGCCCGACTGGTCCGGCGGCTTCGACTGGACACCGGGCGAGGACGAGGCACGGCACAAGATCGCCGCGCTCGATCTCGACGGTTATGACGAGCGCCGCAACCTGCCCAGCGAGGAGGGCACGTCGCGCCTGTCGCCGCATCTTCATTTCGGCGAGGTGTCGCCCCGCGCCGTGTGGCACGCCAGCGACGCGCACGACACCACCTTCCGTAAGGAGCTGGCGTGGCGCGATTTCACCGACGGCGTCGTCCTCGCGCTTCCCGATTATGCCGATCGCAACGGACGCCCGGCGTTCGACAAGCTGCCGTGGCGCACCGGCAAGGCCGCCAACGCCGATCTGCGCGCGTGGCAGCGCGGGCGCACCGGCTATCCGATCGTGGATGCCGGTATGCGCCAGCTCTGGCACACCGGCTGGATGCACAACCGCGTCCGGATGATCGCGGCATCCTTCCTCATCAAGCATCTGCTGATCGACTGGCGGGAGGGCGAACGCTGGTATTGGGATTGTCTGGTCGACGCCGATTACGGCAACAATGCCGTCAACTGGCAATGGGTGGCCGGCACCGGGATCGATGCCAACATGTTCGGCCGGATCATGGCGCCTCTGTCGCAGTCCGAGAAGTTCGACGCCGCTGACTACATCCGGCAATGGGTGCCGGAACTGGCGTCGCTCCCCGATGGCGCGATCCACGATCCCGACGACGCCGGCTGCCGCCCCGATGCCTATCCCGCGAAATTGATCGGCCACCGCGAGGCACGCGAACGCGCGCTGGCGGCGGGCAGGAAGGTGCGATAGGGCGCGTCCGCCATGGACGCGGCCACCACCCACCTTTCGCCACCACGTCGCCGCGCGCGGCTGCTCGCGCCGCTGTGGCATCGCATCCTCGATCGCATCGATCGCGGCCTGCGCGAAGGGGCGATCGACGCCCTGCTGCCGGATGGCACCCGGCGCTTGCTGGGCGGCCATGCGCCCGGTCCGATCGCGGTGGTGCGGCTGGTCCGCTGGCGCGCGCTGCGGCGGCTGGTCACCGCCGGCTCGATCGGCTGGTACGAGGCATGGGAAGCGGGCGACTGGGCCAGCCCCGATCCGGTGCCGATCTTCGACCTGTTCGTGCGCAACCGCGCCGCGCTCGGCAATGTCGCCCGCGCCAAGCACGTCGCGCGTCTCGCGGTGTGGCTCGGCCACCGTCTCCGCCGCAACCATCGCAGCGGCGCCCGCCGCAACATCGCCGCACATTACGATCTGGGCAACGATTTGTACCGCGAGTGGCTCGATCCGACGCTCACCTATTCCAGCGCGCTCGGCGTGACGCCGGGCGAACCGCTGGAGGTCGCGCAGCAACGCAAGCTCGATGCGATCCTCGCCCGGACGCGCGCCACCGCCGGACAACGCGTGCTGGAAATCGGCTGCGGCTGGGGCTCGTTCGCCGCCACCGCGTCGGCGGCGGGGGTGGCGGTTCACGGGCTCACTTTGTCCACCGAGCAGCGCGACCACATCCTCGATCGCAGTCTGCCCGGGATCACCGTCGCGCTCACCGACTATCGCGACGCGCGCGATACGTTCGACGCGGTCGCCAGCATCGAAATGGTCGAGGCGGTCGGCCCCGAATATTGGCCGGCCTATCTGGCGACCATCGCGCGCGTCCTGAAGCCGGGCGGGCGCGCCGCGTTGCAGTTCATTACGATCGCCGACGATATCTGGGACGCTTATGCCGGCAGCGCGGACTTCATCCAGCGCTACGTGTTTCCCGGCGGGTCGCTGATCTCCGCCAGCCGGTTCCGCGCGCTCGCCGCCGCGCATGGTCTGGCATGGGAGGACGAGCATCGCTTCGGCCACGATTATGCCGAGACCTTGCTCGACTGGCGCCGCCGCTTCGATCGCGCCGTCGCCGAGGGCCGCTTGCCCGATCGCTTCGATCCCCGCTTCCAGCGGCTGTGGCGCTATTACCTGATGTATTGCGAAGGCGGCTTCCGCGGCGGCGGCATCGACGTGATGCAGGTCACGCTGGTCAAATCCTGATCGCCGATCACGTCGTCACGGCGCGCTTGGCGAAATAATCCAGCGCCAGGTGCGCACCGCCGTCGATCGATCAGCCCACGCGCTCGCGATAATTCGCCTCGAATCCATCAACCGCCAGCGCCACGATCCGCTCCGCCACCACCTCGGGCGGCTTCACCGACGCGGGATCTTCGCCCGGATAGGCACGCGCGCGCATCTTGGTGCGCGTGGCGCCCGGATCGAGCACCGCGACCCGGATCTTGCTCACCTCGGCGGTTTCGTCGCCATAGCATTCCAGCAGCGTCTCGAACGCTGCCTTCGAGGCGCCATAGGCGCCCCAGTAGGCGCGCGGCTTCCGCCCGACCGACGAGGTGACGCCGATGATGCGCGCGCCCGCCGAACGCCGCAGCATCGCGTCGAACGACTGGATCAGCGCGACCTGCGCGGACACGTTCAGCGTCAGCACCTGCGCCAGCTCCTTGGCATCGATCGCCGGCACCGCCGCCAGCGTGCCCAGCATCCCGGCGTTCAGCACCATCACGTCCAGCGCCTGCCAGCGTTCGCCGATCGCCGTCGCCAGCCGCGCGATTGAATCGCTCTGCGCCAGGTCGAGTGGCGCGATCGTGGCCGATCCGCCCGCGTCGAAGATCGTCTGCTCGACCTGTTCCAGATCCTTGGCGGTCCGCGCGGTCAGCACGACGTGCGCGCCCTTCGCCGCCAGCGCGATCGCGGTCGCCGCGCCGATCCCGCGGCTGGCACCGGTGACGAGCGCGAGCTTGTCCTTCAGCGGCTGCTCCAGCGACATCAGTTCACCCGCTCCGCCAGCATCGCGAACTGGTCGACCGCGCTTGATTCGTCATGATCGGTCAGCGTGGTGGGATAATCGCCAGTGAAGCACGCGTCGCAATAGCGCGGCTTGCCCGCCGCGCGCTGCGCCTCGCCCAGCGCCTTGTACAGCCCGTCGATCGACACGAACGCCAGGCTGTCGGCATGGATGAAGTCGGTCATCCCGCCCAGATCCAGCTTCGCCGCCAGCAACTTCGCGCGCTCGGGCGTGTCGACGCCGTAGAAGCAGCTGTGCCGTGTCGGCGGGGAGGCGATCCGCATGTGCACCTCCGCCGCGCCGGCCTCGCGCATCATCTGCACGATCTTGAGCGAGGTGGTGCCGCGCACGATCGAATCGTCGATCAGCACCACCTTCTTGCCCTGGATCAGCGCGCGATTGGCGTTGTGCTTCAGCTTCACGCCCAGATGGCGCACCTTGTCGCCCGGCTGGATGAACGTGCGGCCCACATAGTGCGAGCGAATGATCCCCAGCTCGAACGGAATGCCCGATTCCTGCGCATAGCCAATCGCGGCGGGCACCCCCGAATCGGGCACCGGGATTGGCTATGCGCA
>CAJYSA010000031.1 GCA_913777325.1 uncultured Sphingomonas sp.
AAACCGAGCAGCAGCACCGCCGGCACCGCCAGCGCGGCGGCGCGGATGAACGTGCTCCGCAGTTGGTCCTTAGATGCCAGTTCGCCCATGCTCATCCCCATTGTCGCGCCACCGCCATGCCGCAAACCCCAACGACGTGCGACGGTTTCATGCGCGGTGCGCCGCGAGCAGGAACTCCACATTTCCCTCGGGGCCGGTGATCGGACTTTCGACGACCCCCTCCACCTGCCAGCCGACCGATTCGAACCAGCCCGTTACCTCGGCGCAGACGCGTGCATGGATCGCTGAGTCACGCACCACCCCGCCTTTGCCCACTTCCGCGCGCCCCGCCTCGAACTGCGGCTTTACCAGCGCCATCGCACGGCCGCCGGCGCGCACGAAGCCCAGCGGCACCTCCAGCACCTTGGCCAGCCCGATGAAGCTGGCATCGCACACCACCAGATCGATCGGTTCGGGTACGTGCGCAGTCGTCAGGATGCGTGCGCTGGTCTGTTCGTGGACGATCACGCGCGCGTCCTGGCGCAGCTTCCACGCCAATTGGTTGGTGCCGCTGTCCACCGCATAGACGCGCGCGGCGCCGCGCGTCAGCAGCACGTCGGTGAAGCCCCCCGTGGAGGAACCCACGTCAATGGCCACCGCATCGACCACCTGCCACCCGAAATGATCCAGCCCATGCGCCAGCTTGATCCCGCCGCGTGACACCCAGGGATGGTCGCGCCCGCGCACATCCAACACCGCATCCAGCGCGATCGGCTGGCCGGGCTTTTCCACCTTGCGGTCGCCCGCGAACACCAGCCCCGCCATGACCAGCGCCTGCGCGCGCGTTCGCGACTCGGCGAGGCCGCGATCGACGAGCACTTGGTCGACGCGCTGTTTCGTGGGGGCAGCCATGCCCCGCTATCGCGCGCCGCCCGCCGCACGGCAAGCCGCGCCAACGCTTCGTCGCATCCATGCCACTTTCCGCGACGAATGCTGCGCTGCACGATTGTCCATCGACATGATAGGGATTACATATGATCGAGAGGCCGCGGCGTGCCCGACCCCAGATCTTGCCGCGGCCTCGCCCGATTGCGCAGAGCAGGAGGTACGTCATGGGACATGCCAATTACGACCTGTCGGTGCAGCCGACGGTGCTGACCGTCCCGGGCCTGGGCGGTTCCGGCCCCGCACACTGGCAGACTTTGTGGGAACGCGCCCGCCCCGATACGGCCCGGATCGAGCTGGGCATGTGGGACCGCCCCCACCGCAACAGTTGGGTGACGAAGATCGATCAGGCGGTTGCTGCCGCGCGGGCGCCCGTCATTCTGGTCGGGCACAGCCTCGGCTGCGTCGCGATCGCTTGGTGGGCGTCGATGAGTCCGCAACCTTATGGCTGGCCGGTCGCGGGTGCCTTGCTGGTCGCGCCGGCGGATGTCGACCGCGCGGGAGTGGCGACGGAATTGGCGCCGTTCGCGCCGACACCCAAGCTTGCCCTGCCCTTCCCGTCGATCCTGGTCGCCTCCACCGACGATCCCTGGGTTTCGATCGAGCGCGCACACAGTCTTGCGGTCGATTGGGGCAGCCATTTCGTCGATTATGGCGCGCATGGCCACATCAACGCCGCCAGCGGGCTCGGCCAGTGGCCGGACGGGCTGGAACTGCTCGATCGGGTCATCGCAGCAGCCGGTGGACCGCATGGGGAGGTGCGCTCCCCAGGCGACGCGCGGGCAATCCTAACACGGCGTGCGGACGACGATCGCCGCCCGCACGCCTGATCCCTTATCGCTGGAGCGCCGCGACGCCGGGCAGTTCGCGGCCCTCCATCCACTCTAGGAACGCGCCACCGGCGGTGGACACGAAGGTAAAGGCGTCCGCCGCCCCCGCCTGATTGAGCGCGGCGACCGTGTCACCGCCACCTGCGACCGACACCAGCCCCCCTTCCTTGGTCAGCGCGGCAGCGGTGCGCGCCAGCGCGACGGTGGCGGTGTCGAACGGCGGGGTTTCGAACGCGCCCAGCGGCCCGTTCCACACCAGGGTGCGGCAATTCTTGAGCACGTCGCCCAGCGACTCGGTGGCAGCCGGGCCGATGTCCAGGATCATCTCGTCGGCGGCGACCTCGTGGACGTTCACGGTACGCGTCGGCGGGTTCGCCTTGAACTCCTTGGCCACCACCACGTCGTAGGGCAGATGGATGGTGCAATTCGCCTCTTCGGCGGCGTCGAAGATTTCCTCGGCGGTGCCAGTCAGCTCGTGCTCGCACAGGCTCTTGCCGACATCGACGCCGCGGGCGGCGAGGAAGGTGTTCGCCATGCCGCCGCCAATGATCAGGTGATCGACGCGGCTGACCAGATGCTTGAGCACCGCCAGCTTCGTCGACACCTTCGCGCCGCCGACCACCGCCGCGACCGGATGCTGGGGCTTGCCGAGCGCCTTCTCGAGCGCATCCAGCTCCGCCTCCATCGCGCGGCCCGCGAACGCCGGCAGCTTGTGCGCCAATCCCTCGGTCGACGCATGCGCGCGATGCGCGGCGGAGAAGGCGTCGTTGACGTAGAGATCACCGAGCGCGGCGAACCGCTCGACCACCGCCGGGTCGTTCTTTTCCTCGCCGCCGAAGAAGCGCGTGTTCTCCAGGACCGCGATATCGCCCGGTTGCAACGTGGCGACCGCGTCCGCCGCACCTTCCCAATCGACATAGCGCACCGGACGACCCAGCACCGCCTCGTACGGCTTCACGATCTGCGCCAGCGACAGCTCCGGCGACGGCACGCCCTTCGGGCGTCCGAAGTGCGCCAGCACCAGCACGATCGCGCCTTTGTCGGCCAGTTCGGCGACGGTCGCGATCGTCGCGCGCAGCCGTGTGTCGTCGCTGACCTGTCCGTCATGGAGCGGCACGTTCAGATCCTCGCGCACCAGCACGCGTCGGCCGGAGACGTCACCGATATCGTCGAGCGTTCGGAAGGACTTGGTCATGATTCCTCGATCCTGATTGCGTCACCGGCGGCGATATGCCCGCCGTGGATTACCATAGCGCAGGCACCGCCGCGCCAATCGGGGGTCAACGCCGTGCGCAGCCCTGAGGCCAACGCCTCCATCCGCTCGCACGGGTCACATTCGCGCGTGATCTGCAGGATAACATCGGCCCCGATGCGCAGCCGCGCACCCGGCACCTGCGGCAGGTCGATCCCGTCGACCAGCAGGTTGGCGCGGCGCTCCTGCCAGCCGATCGTGTGGCCGACCGCCGCCATCGCCGCCTCCCAGTCGGCGCGCTCGATCAGCGTCACCTGCCGCTTGTACGGCTGGCCCCGCATCGCGCCACGAAAGTCACCGTGGATGCCGCCATCCACGGTGACCTCGACCTGGTCGACCAACTCCATCGGCGCGCGCGACCGCGCGTGCCGCGCGATGCCAAGCAGGACGCCGCCCACGCGCGCTGCCTCCGTCAGCCCAGCTTCGCCATCGCCGACGCGGTGTCGACCATGCGGTTCGAGAAGCCCCATTCATTGTCGTACCAGCTGACGACGCGCACCAGCTTCCCGTCGATCACCGCCGTCTCCAGGCTATCGACCGTCGACGAATAGGGCGTGTGGACGATGTCGATCGACACCAACGGCTCGTCGGAGAAATGCAGCACGCCGTGCATCGGGCCGTCCGCCGCCGCCTTCAGCAACGCGTTGACCTCTTCCTTCGTCGTGTCGCGCGACGGGGTGAAGGTCAGGTCGACCAGGCTGCCATCCGGCACCGGCACGCGCACCGCCGAGCCGTCCAGCTTGCCCTTCAGCTCCGGCAACACCTCGCCCACTGCGCGCGCCGCGCCCGTGGTGGTCGGAATGATGTTCATCGCCGCCGCGCGCGCGCGACGCAGGTCCGGATGGATCTGGTCGAGGATCTTCTGGTCGTTGGTATAGGCGTGGATCGTGGTCATCAGCCCGCGCTCGATCCCGATCGCATCGTTCAGCACCTTGGCGACCGGCGCCAGGCAATTGGTGGTGCACGACGCGTTCGACACGATCGTGTGCCCGGCCTGCAGCTTGTCGTGATTGACGCCGTAGACGACCGTGATGTCGACGCCCTTGGCCGGCGCCGAGATCAGCACCTTCTTCGCGCCGGCGTCGATGTGCTTCTGCGCGCTGGCGCGGTCGGTGAAGAAGCCGGTGCACTCCAGCACGATGTCGACACCCAGTTCGGCGTGCGGCAGGTTGGCGGGATCGCGCTCGGCGGTGACGCGGATGCGCTTGCCGTCGATCACCATGTCCTGCCCGTCGGCCTCGACGGTGCCGGCATATTTGCCGTGGACGCTATCGCGGCTGAACAGCCAGGCGTTGGACTTCGTATCGGCCAGATCGTTGATCGCCACCAGCTCCAGTTCGCTGCCACGCTCCAGCAGCGCGCGCGCCACCAGCCGGCCGATGCGTCCGAAGCCGTTGATCGCCACCTTCGTCATCGTCAATCCTCCGCCAGATCCCATCCAGATGCGGCGGCTTTTGCGCAGGTGGACGCGCGTGCGTCAACCGCCCCGCTGCTGCGACCATCCGGCGCGCAAGCTACTTGTCGCCGCCCGCGCGCGATCCTATCGCTGCCGCCCATGGACAATCCCGCGATCGCCCGGCTGGACGCCGCCATCACCCGCGTCGAACAGGCGATCGCCGCGCGACACGCCGCCGATGCCGCACTCGAGCGGCGCCACGCCACGCTGAAGGCGACGATGGCACAGGCGATCGTCGCGCTGGACACCATCATCGCGCGCGCGCCCGACGACAAGGGAGCACGCTGATGGCGCTCGTGACGTTGCGGATCGGGGACGCCAGCTACGATCTGGCTTGCCGCGACGGCGGAGAAGCGCGGCTGCAGGAGGCCGCCGCGCTGATCGACGAACGTTGGGACATGGCGCGTCGCGCCGCGGGGGCCGGCGGCGCCAACCGCGCGATGCTGCTCGCCGCGCTGATGGTGGCGGATGCGCTGATCGACGCGCGCAACGCACCGCCCCCCGAAACACCCGAGGGCGTGGCGCTCGATCGGCTGTCCGAACGGCTCGAATCGATCGCGGCGGCCCTTGAGCAAACGCTGCCGAGCGCCTAAGTCGGTGTCGGCGGGTTCTGCCCGGTACGAGCCTAGAGAAATCCCTGAGGCTATTCATCATCCATGGGGGTTGTCCCTGCCCGGGCCCTGGCCCGACGCACATGATCCCCACCTGACGTACTGGGCGTCAGTGGATAATCCGGAAAACGGCCATGGCGGGCCCGCCACCCCCCGCCCCGCGATCGCATCGTGAGCGAGAAGACGCGCCTGCGCGCCGCCGCGCGCGCCGCACGCGCCGCGTTCGTGGCGATGCGGCATCCGCCGATCCGCGCCGACGACCGCTTTCTGGCCCTGCTGTCGCCGGGCTACGTGGTGGCGAGCTATGTCCCGATCGGCGCGGAGGCCGATCCGACGCCGCTGGAGCGTGCCGCCCTTGCAGCGGGATGCTCGCTTGCTCTGCCGCATGTCGTGGACCGCGCAACACCGCTACGCTTCCTGCACTGGACCCCGGACGGCGTTCTGGAACAGGGGCCGTTCGGATTGCGTCAGCCGACGGACGATGGCGTAGTCGTCACGCCCGATGTGGTGCTTACGCCACTGGTGGCGTTCGACGGTCAGTTGAACCGCCTCGGGCAAGGGGCCGGCCATTACGATCGTGCCTTCGCCGCGTTCCCGCTGGCCAAACGGATCGGCGTCGCGTGGAGCGTACAACGGCTCGAATTGCTACATGCCGATCCGTGGGACATGCCGCTGCACGCCGTCGCGACTGAAAAGGAGTGGATCGCCGCATGACACCGTCGTGGCGCAAACCCGCGGGCATGCTCGCCATCCTGCTGCTGATCCTGCTGTGGTGCGTGGCGATCGCCTCGCTGTCCGGCGTGGTGGGGCGCTGGCACGCGGCGGTGCAGCTGCTGTTCTACCTCGTTACCGGGATCATCTGGATCGCGCCGCTGAAGCCGCTGCTGCGCTGGATGGAGACAGGGCGCTGGCGCTAAGGAGAGCGATTTACCACCGGCGGTGGCGCGAGTGACGGGGCTCGAACCCGCGACCTCCGGCGTGACAGGCCGGCGCTCTAACCAACTGAGCTACACCCGCATTCCATCGACGCGTCGGCAGATCGTGAGGACGGCGTCGTCCCCCAAACCGCCTGTTTCGCGTCGGCTTCACTTGCGACTATCTGCCGTCCCAAAGGGGATGGCGCGAGTGACGGGGCTCGAACCCGCGACCTCCGGCGTGACAGGCCGGCGCTCTAACCAACTGAGCTACACCCGCTTGTAGAAGCGTGAGGCGCGCCAACTAGGCGGCACGCCCCACCCTGTCAACGACTATCACCGACTTTTTCGATCACCGCCGCCGTCTCTTCCTGCCCGCGCATCAGCGTGCCGTCTTCGAACAGGAAACCGGCGATATCCGGGCGCCCAGCGGCGGACAGGATCGTCTGGACGATGATGAGGATCGGCACCGCCAGCAGCGCGCCCACCGTGCCCCACACCCAGCCCCAGAAGCTGATCGAAATGAGGATCATGACCGGGTTGATGGTCAGGCGATGACCGACGATCAACGGGGTCACGACGTTCGCCTCGATCAGGTGCGCGCCGTACATGATCGCCGGCGCGGACAATGCGGTCCACACGTCGGAGAAGGTCATCAGCCCGCCGATCGCCAGCAACAGCGCCGCGACGACCGGGCCGAAATAGGGCACGTAGTTCAGCAGCGTGACGATCCCGCCCCACATCACGGGGAACGGCATGCCCAGCAGATGCAACGCCCCCGCCACGATCGCGCCCAGCGCGATGTTGATCGCGGTGATCGTGCCCAGATACGACGACACCGCGTCGACCATCTCCTGCAGCACGCGCGCGGTGGTCATCGCCCCGCCGAAGCTGGCACGACCGGTGATCATCTTCTCGCGCATCCGCGTCCAGCCGGACAGGAAGAAGAACGCGACCAGGATCGCGTAGAACGTCTGGACGATAACGGCCGGGGCGGAGGTGGCCGCCAGTTCGACGATCGAGCTGGGCGGCGCGACGGCGGCGGTCGTCGACGGCTTAACCGGGGTGGTCGCGATCTGCCGCAGCGTGCGGTTGGCGTAGCGTTCGAGGCTGGAATACAGGTCGAGGATCGGCGCCAGGTTTGCCTGAATGCGGTGGATGCGGCTGGGCAGCAGTCGGAAGAACTCGGTCGCGGGCACGATAATCGCGGCGAGCGCGACGTTGGCGATCACGACGAACAGCACGACGCAGAACAGCGCCGCCAGCGGCGACGGCAGCCGGCGCCGCTCCAACCACTCCAGCAGCGGTATCAGCGCCAGCGACACGACCAGCGCGATCGCGGTCGGCATGAAGAATTCCGCCCCGGCCTGTAGCGCGAACGGCAGCCCCAGCATCAATCCGATCCCGGCGGTCAGCGTAAGCCCGGCGAGCAGCCGGTCGCGGCGCAGCGGCGGGTCGATGCCCGCCGCGGTCGGGGCGGGGATGAAGGGATCGGCGGTCGGCAACGGATCGGGCATATCCGTCACCTACGGCTATTTACCATGCGCGGCCAAGCGACTTCACACGCGCCTCAATACTTTGCGTGCCAGGCGCCTTCTTCGAGGTACAGATAATCGGCGTCGAACTCGCCAAGCCGCGCCAGCCGGTCATGGTCGATGATCCGCACCGTCCCGCGCGCGAACTCCGCCAGCCCCGCCTCGCGCAGCCGGCGCAACATGCGGTTCACGTGGACGCTGGTCAGCCCCAGCGCCTCGCCCAGATCCTGCTGCGTCAGCGTGAACTCGAAGGCGCAGCCATCGGCCGCGCCCACGACACGCAGCCGGTGATAGGTTTCGAGCAGGAAGTGCGCGAGCCTTCCCGCCGCGTCCAGCCGCCCGATGCGAAAGATCCATTCGCGATGCAACGCGGCGTCGAGCAGCGTCGAGCGCCACAGGAGCCGCGTCAGGTGCGGGTGCTCCTTCAGGATCTGGTCGATGCGCGCATGCGGGATCAAGGCCACCCGCGATTCGGTGAGCGTGCCGACATCATGGTCCAGTCGGCGGAGCGGATAGCCGTGCAAGTCGACGAAATCGCCCGTCAATTGCAGCGCGACGAGCTGACGAAAGCCGTCGCGTGCATCCATGTAGCGACACATCACGCCATCGAGCAGCAGCGTGCTGTACGACACCGGTTCGCCGCGGCGAGTCACGATCGTGCGGGCGGGCAGCCGCTCGACACGCTCCACCGCGCTTTCCAGCACGTCCTTCTCCGCGTCGGTCAGCCCGGAGCGTCCGCGTCCGCGCAGAAAATCTCTGGTTACACGCATCGACCGAGTCGTTCCCCAATTTCATTACGCCGGCAACGATTAGGCGGGGAAGCGACGTACCGACAAGCCCGGTTGCCGATGCGGCGTAGAACCGATCGGATCGGCGATCCGGTCCGCACGAGAATGGTTGCACTTTCCTCTATGCACGCGATAGATAGCGGCATTGTTCGAAACAACGGTATGCCGGGCCACGATCCCGGCGTCGAGGAGAGCCGCCGCCATGACGTCGCACAGCATCGAGCAGACCGGGCCGATCCGCACCGAACGACACGGCGAGGTGCTGGCGATCGTCAGCGATTCGCCGCCCGTAAACGCGCTGGGTGCCGCCGTACGCGACGGAATAGCAGCCGCGGTGCAGCAAGCGGTGGCGGATTCAAGCATCACGGTGATCGTGGTGCGCTGCGAGGGACGCACATTCTTCGCCGGCGCGGACATCAGCGAATTCGGCAAGCCGCTGCAGGGCGTCCCCCTCCCCACGTTGGTCGACATGATCGAGGCCAGCCCCAAGCCGGTCGTCGCGGCGATCCACGGCACCGCGCTGGGCGGCGGGTGCGAGGTGGCGCTGGGCTGCCACTACCGGGTCGCGGTGCCCAGCGCCAAGCTGGGCACGCCCGAGGTGAAGCTGGGGCTGCTGCCCGGCGCCGGCGGCACGCAGCGGCTGCCGCGCGTCGTCGGCATCAAGAATGCGCTGGACATGGTCGTGCTCGGCAACCCGATCCCGGCCAAGGCGGCGGCGGAGATGGGGCTGGTCGACAAGGTGGTCGGCGAGGACTCGCTGGAAGCCGATGCGATCGCCTTCGCGCGCGAGATCGCCGGCACGCGCCCGATCCCGCGCGTCCGCGACCGGACGGTCGAGGCAGACCCGGCGGCGGTGGAGGCGTTCCGCAAGGCGCATGGCCGCAAGCTGCGCGGGTTCGACGCGCCCGAGGCGTGCATCGCTTGCGTCGTGGCGGCGGGCGAGAAGTCGTTCGACGACGGCATCGCGTTCGAGCGCGAACAGTTCATGACCCTGATGAACGGCGTGCAATCGGCAGCGCAGCGTCACCTGTTCTTCGCCGAGCGGCAGGCCGCGAAGATCGACGGTGTCGACCCCGCGACACCGTTGCGTCCGATCAAGCGCGTCGGCGTGATCGGCGCCGGCACGATGGGCGGCGGGATCGCGATGAACTTCCTGTCGGCGGGCGTGCCCGTCACGATCGTCGAGATGCAGCAGGAGGCGCTGGATCGCGGCACCGGGATCATGCGCGGCAATTACGAGGCGAGCGCGGCGAAGGGCCGCCTGCCCGCCAATGCGCCGGATAAGGCGATGGCGCTGCTCACCCCAACGCTGTCGCTGGACGACCTGTCCGACTGCGACCTCATCATCGAGGCGGTGTATGAGGACATGGGCGTCAAGAAGGACATCTTCACGAAGCTGGACGCGATCGCCAAGCCCGGCGCGATCCTAGCGAGCAACACCAGCTACCTGAACATCGACGAGATCGCGGCGGTGACGAAGCGACCGGGCGACGTGCTGGGCATGCACTTCTTCTCGCCCGCCAACGTCATGAAATTGCTGGAGGTGGTGCGGGGCGCGCAGACCGCGCCCGACGTGCTGGCGACCGTCATGGCGCTTGCCAAGAAGATCCGGAAGGTCGCGGTGGTCGCGGGCGTGTGCGACGGGTTCATCGGCAACCGGATGCTGACGCCAAGGCAGGTGGAGGCCAACAAGCTACTGATGGAAGGCGCCACCCCTGAGCAGATCGACCGCGTGCATGTCGCGTTCGGGATGCCGATGGGGCCGTTCCAGATGGCCGACCTGGCGGGGGTCGATATCGGCTGGCACCGCGATCCGACCCGGATCGAGAACATCCGCGACGCGCTCGCCGCCGAAGGCCGCTGGGGGCAGAAGAAGGGCGCGGGCTTCTACGATTACGACGAGAAGCGGAACCCCACCCCGTCGCCGCGTGTGGCGGAGATCATCGAGGAATTCCGCGCCAAGGAAGGTGCGACCCCGCGCGCGATCGGCGACGAGGAGATCGTCGCGCGCACGCTGTACACGATGGTCAACGAGGGTGCGCTGATCCTGGAGGAAGGCATGGCGCAGCGCGCGTCGGACGTCGATGTCGTTTGGGTCTATGGCTATGGCTGGCCGGTATATCGCGGCGGGCCGATGTTCTGGGCGCAGAGCGAGGGCGCGGACAAGGTCGTCGCGGGGCTGGAACGCTACGGCTTCCCGGTGGCCAAGGGATTGAAGACCGGGGAGGCATTCAAGTGAGCGACATCGACACGTTCCGCGCCGACACGCGCGCGTGGCTGGAGGCGAATTGCCCGCCCGAGATGCGGCAGCCCGTCGTCTCCGACAAGGATGTGGTGTGGGGCGGACGCGATCAGTCAGGGCTGACCGCCCCCCAGAAGACGTGGCTGGACCGGATGGCCGCGCGCGGCTGGACCGTGCCCGACTGGCCGACCGCATATGGCGGCGGCGGGCTGTCCCCAGCCGAAACGAAGGTGCTGCGCGAGGAAATGGCGCGGATCGGCGCGCGCAACCCACTGAACAGCTTCGGCATCTCGATGCTCGGCCCGGCGCTGCTGAAATACGGCACCGAGGCGCAGAAGCTGGAGCATCTGACCAAGATCGCGCGCGGCGAGATCCGCTGGTGCCAGGGCTATTCGGAACCCAATGCCGGGTCCGATCTGGCGGCGCTGGCGACCAGCGCGGAGGATGCGGGCGACCATTTCGTGGTCAACGGACAGAAGGTGTGGACCAGCTACGCCGATCAGGCGGACTGGATCTTCTGCCTGGTGCGCACCGACAAGACGACCAAGCAGGGCGGGATCAGCTTCGTGCTGTTCGACATGGCCTCACCCGGCGTATCGACCAAGCCGATCCTGCTGATCAGCGGCTATTCGCCATTCTGCGAAACGTTCTTCGACGACGTGAAGGTGCCCAAGGCCAATCTGGTCGGCGAACTGAACAAGGGCTGGGACGTCGCCAAATATCTGCTCGGGCACGAGCGGGAAATGATCTCCGGCATGGGCCTGTCAGGTGGCGGCGATGCGCTGGTCGAGGGTGCGCTGGCGACGATCGGCGTGGATGCCGAGGGGCGACTGGCCGACCCGCTGCTGCGGGCGCAGATCGCGCATTATCAGGTCCGCGCCGCCGCCTTCGCGGCGCAGAGCGAGCGCTTCATCGACGAGCTGAAGGCCGGGCGCGCGCACCCCGCGCAACCCAGCATGATGAAATATTACGGCACCGAGCTGAACAAGGCGCGCCACGAACTGTCGATGGCGGCGGGCGGATCGGACGCGGCGGAGTGGGAAAGCGAACGATCAGGCGGCGGTCGCGCGGCGCGCGCATGGCTGCGCACCAAGGCGAATTCGATCGAGGGCGGGACGAGCGAGATCCAGTTGAACATCGTGGCGAAGCGGATCCTGGAACTGCCGGGGTGATGGGGCGCGGTATCGCGGGGGATGGTCGGCCACGACATCGTCATTGCGAGCGGAGCGAAGCAATCCAGGGCGTCCTGGGCCGGCACTGGATTGCTTCGCTGCGCTCGCAATGACGAATTCCCTCCCAACGAACGATAATGGGCGTGGGTCGATCAGACCGACCCGCCGGACGAACATCAGGCCCCGGCAGGGGCGACGGAGGATGCGATGCCGCTTTTCCTGAACGACGAACAGACGATGCTGCGTGACACCGCGCGCGATTTCGTGGGCGAGCATGCGCCGGTCGCGCATCTGCGGCGGCTGCGCGACGCGGACGATGCGACCGGGTTCGATCGCGCGCTGTGGAAGCAATTCGCGGAGATGGGCTTCACCGGCATCCTGATCGGCGAGGAGGCCGGCGGTCTTGGCCTGGGCCATGTCGAGGCGGGCGTGGTGCTGGAAGAGATCGGGCGCAACCTGTCACCCTCCCCGTTCCTGACCACCGCCGTCGCGGCGGTCGCGGCGCTGGAGGGGTCCGCACAGGCGGCGCGCTGGTTCCCCGGCATCCTGGCGGGCGAGACGGTGGCCGCGCTGGCGATCGACGAAGGCGCGAAGCATCGCGCCGCCGTGGGGATGCGCGCCGAGCGCGCCGGCAACGGTTTCCGCCTGTCGGGCGCCAAGCAGTTCGTGACGCACGGCCATGTCGCCGACCTGCTGATCGTCGCGGCGCGCACGGCGGGCAGCGACGAGGAGGACGCGGGCGTGACCTTGTTCGCGGTGCCCGCCGATGCCAATGGGCTGACCGTGACCCCCGAACGGCTGGCGGACAGCAGCATCGCCGCGCGGATGACGTTCGCGGACGTCGCGGTCGATGCCGATGCGGTGATCGGCGAGGTGGACGCGGGACGCGCGCCGCTCGATCGGCTGCTGCGCGCGGGGCGCACCGGCGCGTCGGCGGAATTGCTGGGCGTCGGTGGCGGCGCGATGGACCGGACGGTCGATTACCTGAAGCAGCGCAAGCAGTTCGGCACGCTGATCGGCAGCTTCCAGGCGCTTCAGCATCGCGCTGCGCATCTCTACGCCGAGATGGAGGTCGCGCGCGCCGCGGTGCTGAAGGCGCAGCAACTGCTCGACGCGGGCGATGCGAACGCCGATGCGGCGGTTTCGGTCGCCAAGGCGATGACCGGGCTTGCCACGACGCTGTCGGTGCAGGAAGGCGTGCAGATGCATGGCGGAATCGGCATGACCGACGAATATGACATCGGCTTCTTCATGAAGCGCGCGCGGGTGCTCGCCGAAATGTTCGGCGACGCCAATTTCCATGCCGACCGGCTGGCGCGCGGGCGCGGCTATTGAGCGAGGTGCCCTCCCCCGCGGCGCCCTCGCCGGCCGAACTGGTCGCCGATCTGGTCGATCTGCTCGACGTCGAGGAGATCGATACCGATCTGTATCGCGGGCGGCGCTCGACCGGCGGGATCGGTCGCGTGTTCGGCGGGCAGGTGATCGCGCAGGCGCTGCAGGCCGCGCAGCGATCGGCGGGCGAGACCGATAAAGTGGCGCATTCGCTGCATGCCTATTTCATGCGCGCGGGATCGGAGGATCATCCGATCATCTTCCGCGTGGTCCGCGACTTCGAGGGGCGCAGCTTCGCGACGCGGCGCGTGATCGCGATGCAGCGCGGCGTGCCGATCCTCAACATGGCCGCCTCGTTCCAGCGGCCCGAGGAGGGGCTGTCGCACCAGGACGCGATGCCCGACGTGCCCCCGCCCGAGGCGTTGCAGGACGAACAGGTGCTCCGCGCGGCGGCGGCCGACCAGATCCCGGCGGCGCTGCGCGCGCAACTGCTGCGCCCGCGCGCGATCGAATATCGGCCGGTGACGCCGCGCCACTGGACCGAGCCGACCCCGTCCCCGCCGCTGCATCATTACTGGTTCCGCGCCGTCGCGCCGGTGGGCGACGACCCGGCGATGCATCGCGCGGTGCTGGCCTATGCCAGCGACATGATGCTGCTGGGCACGTGCATGCTGCCGCATGGCGTGACGTGGATCACGCCGGGGATGCAGACCGCCAGCCTCGACCACGCGCTGTGGCTGCATGAACCGGCGCGCACCGACGAATGGCTGCTCTACACGATGGACAGCCCGTGGGCCGGGCACGGACGCGGCATGAACCGTGGCCGGATCTTCACCGCCGACGGGCGATTGGTGGCAAGCGTCGCGCAGGAGGGACTGGCGCGGATGCGGGATCGGCCCGAACGCGGCTGACCCCCCGTATACTGACGCCGCGTCACGCGCGGTTCAGCCGTGCGTTCCTATATCGTCTGCATGTACGCGCAGCCACCCCGCGATCGGATCGGACCGGCCTTCGCCGCCGCGGCGGTGAGCGTGGCGCTCGGCTGGGCGTTGTTCCTCGGGCTGGCCGGCGCGCCGCTCGCGCAGCGGGTCGAGGAGGGGCTGGCCGTCTTCCGTGTCGATCCGCCCCCGCCGCCGCCGGCGCGCGTGGTGCCCAAACGCCTGCACAGCGCGCGCCGCTCGGGCCGCGCCGCCCCGCCCAACATCCGCTCGCAGGCGACGCAGGTCGCCGCGCCGCGCCCGATCGTCGTCGTCCCGCTGCCCCCTCCGCCGATCATCGTGACGCTGAAGCCGTTCGCGGGCGACCAGGCGACGCAGGGGGCCACGAACCGCGTCGGCCCCGGCACCGGGGCGGGCGGCATCGGCGACGGCACGGGCAGCGGCGGCTGGGGCGATGGCGACGGCGGCGCGGGCGACGAGACTCCGCCGGTGTGGCGGCGCGGGCGGCTGACCGATGGCGACTATCCGCGCGACATCGGCGATGCCGGCTTCCAGGGCGTCGTCGGGGTGAAGTTCCTGGTGTGGACCGACGGGCGCGTGCGCGACTGTCGGGTGACGAAGAGCAGCGGCAACGCGACGCTGGATGCGACCACCTGTCGCCTGATCCAGCGTCGCTTCCGCTACGATCCGTCGCGCGATGCCGATGGCCGGCCCGTGCCCGCGTGGATCGTCGAGAACCACGAATGGGTCATCGTGCCGGAGCCGGCGAGCGCGGGCTGAGCGGTCAGCGCCGGTCGGTCGGCTCCGCGTCGGTGGTCTGCGGCGGCGGGGTGCTGTTCCCCTTGTCCGGCGCGTCGGGGTCGGTCAGCAGTTCCTCGATCGCTTCCTGCACGTCGTTCTGCTTGCTCTCGGTCATGGCGTTGCTCCTCAGGCGACGTTCAAATTCTCGCCCTGTACCTGATAGTAACTGGCGACACGGTCGGCATAGGCCTGGTCGAACACCGGCGCGTTGTTCGCCCAGCTCGGGCCGCCCTCCAGCAGGCGACGGTCGATCGTCACGACGTAGCGGTCGCGCACCGGATCGAACTGCAACAGCGCGAACGGCAGGGGATAATAGCTTTTGCCCATCCCCAGGAAGCCGCCCAGGCTGAGCACCGCATGCGTCGCGCGGCCCGTCGACTTGTGCACCATGAACGCCTGCACGGCGCCCAGATGGTCGCCGTCGCGCGAGTCGACCTTCATGCTGTCGCCCAGATTGGCCTGCACCAGGATCTGGGTCGGCGCTTCCTCGGCCATGATCGGATTCTCCTATGTTAAGCGATCTCGCGCGGTGAACCGTCGTGGCGGCGCGGCGGTTCCGGGCGGGGCGGTTGAGCGCCCGGCGGCGATCCGCCATAGCGGCGTGGTGACCCGTACCCCTCTCCTGCCGACCGCCGCGATGCTGGCGCTGGCGACCGCCGGCTGCGTTCCGCGCGTGGTGCCGCCCGTCTCCGTGACACCCCCCGCGCCCGTGGTGGCGCCCCCGCCGCCCCCCGCCCCGACGCCGGTCGCCGACTGGCAGGACTGGCCATGGACGCCGGGCGCCTGGCGCTATGCACGCGACGCCGGCGGCACGGCCGCGCGCTATGCCGTACCGGGCCAGCCGGCGGTGGCGGTGCTCCGTTGCGACCGGGCCGCGCGCGCGCTGCTGCTGTCGCGCCCCGGCGTGACCGCGGCGCCGTTCACGATCCGCACGAGTGCCACGACGCGCAGCGTGGCGACCGCGGCGGCGTCGGGCATGGTGACCGCCCGATTTGCCCCAGACGATCGCCTGCTAGATGCGATGGCCTTCACGCGCGGACGCTTCACGATCGAACAGCCCGGCGCCACGCCGCTGGTGCTGCCGCCCTGGGCGGAGGTGGGTCGCGTCATCGAGGATTGCCGCGGCTGATACGCGGCACGAAGCCCGAAGGGTCGTACAGAAACGCACGCAATACAAGCCTTGTATCGCACCGCCACTGCGCACACATTGCGGGTGCGGCTGACGCGGTCGCAACTGTTATCAACCAGCGAAAGGAGGTGATCCGATGTCTCATGGTTCAGCAATGGGGTCGGTTCAGTTCGTTCGGGAGATGCGCTTCTAGGCATCGCTGACCCGCTGCGGGAGGAACGCTCCTCCCATCAACGCAGCGGCAAGGTGGTTCCTGGAGGCCAACATGGTCTCCCGGGCTGGAGCTCTCCGGCCGCTGACCATGTCAAGGGGTTGTCGGGCGTCCGCTGGCGGGCGTTCGGCAACCTCTTCTCATGTCCGGCTCTTCTCATATCCGGCGCCGCGCCTATCTGGCGGCTGGCGCAACCTCCAACCTCCCCGCCCGTTCGCGCTGGATCCTCTCGGGAGAACAGCGACATGGACGAACAGGGCACCACGCGCCGCACCATCCTGGGCGGCGCCGCCGCAGCGGGCCTGACCCTCGGCGGCGCGACCGGCGCGACCGGCGCAGCGGCGCAGCAGGGCACGACGCCCCCCGCCGCCGCGCTGCGCGACCCACGCAATGCCTATACCAGCACGCCCTTCCCGGAACAGCGCCAGCAATGGCCCGCGTTGCAGGGCAAGATGACCCCGCGCCCCGACAGCGGGGAGACGAGCTATCGCGGATCGGGGCGGCTGGCCGGGCGCAAGGCACTGGTGACCGGCGGCGACAGCGGGATCGGCCGCGCCGCCGCGATCGCCTATGCGCGGGAAGGCGCCGACGTCGCGATCAATTATTATCCGAGCGAAGAACCCGATGCGCGCGAGGTGAAGGCGCTGATCGAGCAAGCCGGTCGCAAGGCGGTGCTGCTGCCCGCCGACATCCGCACCGAAAAGGCGTGCACGAAGCTGGTGGCCGACGCGGTGCGCCAGCTCGGCGGGCTGGACCTGCTGGTCAACAACGCCGCCTATCAACAGAGCAAGGCGGACATTTCCGAGATCAGCGACGAACAGATGGTCCGCACCTTCGAGACGAACATCTTCGCGATGTTCCGCATCTGCAAGGCGGCGATCCCGTCGATGCCGGCGGGCGCGGTCATCATCAACACCGGATCGGTCAACAGCTACGACCCCGGCGAGGAATTGCTCGACTATGCCAGCACCAAGGGGGCGATCCTGATCTTCACCAAGGGGTTGGCCAAGCAGCTCGCCAAGAAGGGCATCCGCGTCAACATGGTGGCACCGGGGCCGATCTGGACGCCGCTGCAGGTCGCGGGCGGGCAGTTGCCGGGCAAGATGGGCGAATTCGGACAGGACACGCCGCTGGGCCGCGCCGGCCAGCCCGCCGAACTGGCCGGGCTGTACGTGGCGCTGGCGGAGTCGGGCGCCAGCTTCTCGACCGGCACCGCGGTGGGCGCACACGGCGGCAAGGGGAATCCGTAAGCGATCCGTCGTGACGTGCGCAGCGAAGCGATCCGGGGGTCCGCGCGACGCCCTGGAGCGCTCCGCTACGCATGTCGTGACGGCAAACGGTAACCTGACTGACGCAGATCAACACACTGACAAATTAAGGAACGAGCGGCACCGACCGGCCATTGACGGCGCGACAGGAAAGGAGCCGCCATGGCCGATGACGCCCCGCTCGCCGCCGCAAAGCATGACAAACCCGGCGCCCTCACCGCCCGTGCGGTGACCATCAACCGACCCGTCGCCGACGTCTATTCGCGCTTCCGCGACTTCACCGCCTGGCCCGCATTCATGGAGAATGTGGTGCGCATCGACGTGATCGACGAGCGCCGATCGCACTGGGTGGTGAAGGCACCGATGGGCGGCACCGTGGAATGGGACGCGCGGATCACCGAGGACGTACCCGGCAAACTGCTGGCCTGGGAAAGCGAGGCGGGCGCCGAGGTGCCCAATCGCGGGCACGTGACGTTTCGCGATGCCGGCGCGCGCGGCACCGTGATCGTCGCGACCATCGATTACGATCCGCCCGGCGGCGTGATCGGGAAGGTGATCGCCAAGATGTTCCAGCGCGAACCCGCGATCCAGG
>CAJYSA010000032.1 GCA_913777325.1 uncultured Sphingomonas sp.
GTATAGGTCGGCTCGCCGTCGCACAGGTTCGACCAGACGAAGACCATGGCGGTGCACGGTGCCGCGGCCAGCAGGATCAGCCCCGCGATATAGGACGGGATCTCACCCGCGGGCAGCAGCGGGGCGAACAGCCAGCCGAGGAAGACCGTGCCGAGCGCCGCCATTGAGAAGGGCTTCACCGCCCAGTTGACGAACAGCGTGACGCCGACGCCCTTCCAGTGCTGTCGCACGGAGCCGAGCGAGCCGAAGTCGATCTTGAGGAGCATGGGCACGATCATCAGCCAGATCAGCCCGGCGACGACGAGGTTGACCCGAGCCACCTCGGCCGCGGCGATCGCTGCGAACGCACTAGGCAGCAGATGGCCAAGCCCGATGCCGGCGACGATGCAGAGCGCCACCCATACCGACAGGTAGCGTTCGAACGTGCCGATGCCGGGCCGCTGCGCTTCGGCCGCGATCGTCGCCATCAGCGCACCCGCTGGCCGGCGTCGTCGACGACCTGCTCGCCGTCCTCCTTGACGAAGGCGCCGCGCTGAGGCTCGGGCAGGATGTCGAGCACGACCTCGGACGGCCGGCACAGGCGCACGCCCTTGGGCGTCACCACCAGCGGCCGGTTGATGAGCGAAGGGTGGTCCATCATCGCGTCGATCAGCGCTTCGTCGCCGATCGCCTCGTCGTCGAGGCCGAGTTCGGCGTATGGCGTGCCCTTCTCGCGCAGCAGCTGGCGCGGCGTCAGCCCGGCGCGCTCGACGAGCTGGACCAGCAGCGCGCGCGACGGCGGCGTCTTCAGGTATTCGATCACGTGAGGCTCCACCCCGGCGTTGCGGATCATCGCCAGCACGTTGCGCGACGTTCCGCATGCGGGATTGTGGTAGATGACGACGTCGATGGGCATGTCGGCTCCGATCAGCAGCAGGACAGTTCGGCGAGCAGCGGCTCGCACAGTTCGGCGCGGCCCTGACAGCAGTCCTTTGCGAGGAAGGTCATCAGGCCGCGCAGGGTGTCGATCCCCGCTCGCTGGATCTGCTGGCGGCCGCGCTTCTCGGCGGTGACGAGGCGCGCCTTCGCCAGGACGGCGAGATGGGTGGAGAGCGTGCTCTGGGTCAGGTCGAGTGCCGCGACCAGATCGCCGGTGGACAGGCCGTCGGGCTCGTGCCGGACGAGCAGCCGGAACGTGGCGAGCCTTGTCGGATGGGCGAGCGCGGACAGGGCGAGGAGGGCATCGTCGTCGATCATTTATCGGGATTTGCCGATGAGATGACGGCTCGTCAACATCTATCGGCTTTTACCGATCATTACTGGCGGTGGCGACACGGATATCGCGCGGTCGCTCGTCGGGTGCTTGGGGAAACGCGCGGCTTCCGCATCTTGCCAGGGCGCCATGCTTCCGCGGATCATCCCCCGCCATGGCGGAGCGGCGGCCAGCGCCGACTCGCCGGAGCGATCAGGCCGGGGGGAATGTTCGATGGCGGGACGGAACGAGGGCAGGCTGCAGCGCTGGGAAGTCGCGCTGGTCAAGGCGATGTTGGGGACCGGACGCTATAACGACCAGCAGATCCTTGCCCACTTCACCCGACCGACGCGCACCGTCAATCACCGGGAGATCGGCGAGATCCGGCAGGAGGTGCGTCACCGGGCGGCGCGCCCCGCCTCCGACGAGCAGCTGGCGGCGTTTCTCCTTGCCTGGCCCGACGTCGACCCGGATACGGGACTGAGCGTGCGGGGGGACGAGCTTCTCCTGAAGGCGCGCGAGGCGATGATCGCGGCCGTCCATACCTTCAACTCCGCCGGTCTGACGTTCCGCGCCGAGATCTTCATCACCACCGCGGTGATCGCGTGGACCTACCTGCTGCACGCATGGTTCGCGCGAGCGGGCGTCGACTATCGCTACCGCGAGGGCGGCCAGGTGAAGCGCACCGCCAACGGTGCGGACATGTTCTGGGAGCTGGGACGGTGTCTTCGCCAGCCCGGCAACCCGGTGCCCGAGGGCGCGCGCAACAACCTCGAATTCCTCATCGGCATCCGCCACGAGATCGAGCATCGAAGCACCAGCCGCATCGACGACGCGCTGGGGGCCAAGCTGCAGGCTTGCTGCATCAACTTCAACGAGGTCCTGCAGACGCAGTTCGGCAGGCATTTCGGTCTGGAACGGCGCCTGCCGCTGGCGCTCCAATTCGTCACGTTCGACGCCGGGCAGCGCGATGCTCTGAAGGCCGGTCGTACCCTGCCGCCCAACGTCGAGACGATGATGGACGCCTTCCATGCCGGGCTGACCGACGATCAGCAGGCGGATCCGGCCTTCGCGTATCGCGTCGCCTTCGTGCCCAAGGTCGGGGCGAAGGCGCACAGGTCGGACGCCGCGATCGAGTTCGTGAAGCCGGGCACCGACGAGGCGCGTGAGATCAGCCGCGTGCTGCTGAAGGAGGTCGACAAGCCCCGCTACACGGCGGGTCAGATCATCGATCGCATTCAGGCGGACGGATTCCCGCGCTTCAACCAGACGGCACACACGCGCCTGTGGAAGGAGCTCGACGCCCGCGCCGCCGACAAGGGCTTCGGTCGACCTGGCGACTATTCCGGAAGCTGGGTGTGGTTCGACACCTGGCTCGAGCGGGTGCGGGCCCATTGCCAGGAGAAGGCGGAGCGGTATCGGGCCGATGTTCCGGCGGGCCAGCCCTGAGGCATCCCACCTCGTTCCTGTGCTGGAATCCCTTACATCTTCCCGGACAGGAACGAGCCAAGCGCCGCCACCGCTTCCGGGTCTACGCTATAGGTGACGACGCGTCCCGACCTCGACGCGACGACCGCTCCGGCCCTGCCGAGTATGGACAGGTGGGAGGACATGGTGTTGGGCGGCGTATCGACGAGCTTCGCCAGTTCGCCGACCGACATGCCGTCGGCGCGGTCGCGCAGTGCCAGGAAGACCTCCATCCGCGTCGGCTGAGCGAGGGCGCTCATGAGCTGGATGGCCGCTAACTTGTCCATAAGTCTAGAATAATGGACGAAATGGCGATGTTCAAGGGCGGGAGCCCTGCAAACGCCGCATTTTCTAAACGCGGTATTAGCCAACATTATTTCAAGTCGATATGTCCAGACCTATTGATATATTGAGTGTGCCTCCCAAATCGCCTGCCGTCCTGTCTCCCCTCAGTGGAACAGGTCAGGTCCGAACAGGAAGGGAGAAAGCCATGCATGCGACCGTCGCGACCAGCCAGCCGATCAGCCCGCCGCAACCGACGCCGGCGCCTTTCACGTTCGATGATCCGCTGGAACCGGACCTGCCGGGCGACATGGAAGTGGTGACCACTCGCCGTGCCATGTGCCGCGTGGCGACCGTCGCTGCCGAGGCCGGCGCACGGTTTCAGCGCGAGGCGAGTTCCGTCGACCCGATGGCCTGGATGCTCGCGCCCCGCCGGATGTTCGACGGCGCTTCCGCGCTGGAGGCCTGTCTGGACCGCGACCACTTCGTGCGCGCGATCGTGCTGCACGGCCTGTCGCTCGGGGTGGACGCCGACCCCGAGACGCTCGAGCGGCTCGTCACTGGCCGTGATAGTGGCGGCACGCCGCGGCTGTCGCGCCCGCGGCGCGGCCGGAGCGGAAAGCGCCGGTCGGGCGCCAAGGGTTCGCTCTACTGCGCGACGATCTGCTGGGAGGGGGACGGCGTCATGCTGCAGGCCTTCCATGCATCGGTCGCGCGTCACCCGGCGGAGGTCGTCCAGCGCCTCCGCGCCCGGTTCGGCGAGGACGTGATCGAGCTGGCGGAGGTCCGCGAGGGCTTCCACCCCTGCGCCCCGCTGGCCATCGCCCTGGTGCCGGGCGCCGTCGCCGAACTGCTGCGCACGGTGGAGCGCGATAGCGACGCGCCGCGATACGCCACCTTCTGCTACGACGCCGAGCAGCGCCTCGAGGCCTAGCCTCGGCACCCCGCCGGGACCGTCCCGGCCTATCACCCGGAGGACATCATGAAGAAGCTGGCAACCGCCGGCCGCAGCGTTGCGGCCGGCGACGAGGAAGCGCGCGTCCTGCACAGGCTCGACGTGCGCGAAGGGCCCACCGGCGACGGGGACGATCGCGACACCGGCGTTGGCGTCGCGGTCGACGTCGAGACGACCGGCACCGTGGCCCACCTCGGCGCGATCGTGGAACTGGCGATCCGCCCGTTCCGCTTCGACGCCGATGGCGTCATTACCGACATCGGCCCCATCTCCTCGTGGACGGAGGATCCGGGCCACCCGCTGACGCCAGAGACGGTCGCGATCACCGGGCTGACCGACGACGACGTCGCCGGTCGGCAGATCGACGACGTCGAGGCGACGCGCCTGCTCCGCTCGGCGTCATGCGTCGTGGCGCACCACGCCGCTTTCGACCGCCCCTATGTCGAGCGTCGTCTGCCGGACGTATGCGGACTCGACTGGGCCTGCTCCTTCCAACAGGTCGACTGGCGCGGGCGAGGTTTCGATGGCCGGGCCCTCGGCTACCTGCTCCAGCAGGCCGGATACTTCTTCCAACCCCATCGGGCCGCCAGGGACGTCGACGCCCTCGTGCAGCTGCTCCGTCACCGCGCCGACGATGGCACGACCGTGCTCGCGGAACTGCTCGGCCGCATGAGGGCGCCCAGCTGGATGGTGTACGCCGACGGGGCCAGCTTCGACGCCAAGGACGTGCTGAAGGCGCGGGGCTATCGATGGGATCCGGACCGCCGGGCGTGGTGGACCGAGATCGCGGATGACGCGCGCATGGCAGAGGAATTCTGGCTGGCGACGACCGTCTATGCCGCGGGGTGCGGTGCCAGAGCCATGGCGCCTCGCTTCGAGCTGGTCACGGCTGCGGACCGCTTCCTGTGAGCGTCTTCGTCGGTGCCGGTAGGCGCGCGCTTCATCTCGACCGTCAGCGAAGGACCGGCCGCAGGCTGCGCAGGTGCTGTGGGCGGGCGGCCAGGGACGACCCGATAGGCGCAGGCGCCGAAGGGCGGCGCTGCCCCTCGATCAACTGATCGATCGAACCACAGCAGGAAAGGTGAAAGTCATGGCTACGAAGAAGAGCAGGTCGACGGCCGTCGCGGTGCAGAAGCCGCTGCCGCTCGCGAAGGTAGGGAAAGACGCATTGGCGGACGCGGTCGGGTCGGGCGTCGATCTGGCCAAGGTGTCGGGGACGGGCGGCGAGTTCGTCAGTCAGGACGGCGTGGTCCGCATCACCGGCCGTGGCTATGCGACGAGCGGTGACGTGGTGCCGGAAGCCGAGATCTTCTATTCGAAGCGGGAGATGCCACGCGCTCATGGTCCATGGCTCGGCGAGGCAGACAAGGTCGCGTGGGTCGACGAGGCGACCGGCCTGGAGTGCATCATGATGCGCGAGCATCCCGAGGGCTTCCTGCGGGGCTTCGTCGGGGTGCCGTCCACCCATCCGCTCTTCGGCTGGGACCATGACGCAGTGCCGGCGAGCCTCGGGATCGAGGTGCACGGTGGCCTGACCTACTCGCGCATCTGCGATGACGGCCCGAACCCTAGGCAGCGCCTGATCAAAGAATTGCGCCGCATCTGCCACGTCGTCGTTGGCGCGGTACCACTGCAGCATGCGACCGATCACCGTGCCGCCGGTGGCCAGTGGTGGTTCGGCTTCGACTGCAACCATGTCTACGACGTCGTGCCCGGTGAACTGCGCGATCGCCAGAGCTCGGGAGGCGGCGGGATCGAGGCCAGGTATCGTGACGACGGCTATGTCGTGCGCGAGATCCGCAACCTGGCGGCGCAGCTCGCCGCGATCCGCGACGGTCGTCCAGTCCCGGCCCGAGACGGGCCGCCGCTCCCGCCCATCGGCCTGGAGCCGAGGGCCGTATGATGGCGACGGCGAGGGAGCGGCACCGGCCGGGCGAGCTGCCGTGGGGCTGGTGGCTGCGGGTCAACGGCAATCTTTTCGAGGATGAGGATGGTCGCAAATATCAGTCGGTGCGCGACGCCTTCTGGCAGGCCGAGCTCGGCTTCCCCGCCAAGCACGACGTCCGGGAGCAGAGCGAGTTCCTGCTCCGCGTCCTGCTGTCCGTGGACATGGCGGAGCGCGGCGAGAGCGAAAGGCGTCACGAACTCTTCCGAGGCGCCCCGATCTTCTGGTATTTCTACATGGCCTGGCTCGGTGCCGTCGGCCTGCTGGCCACCACGGGGCTGCGGAGCGTGATCGAAGCCAGCCTGAGTCCCGAGGGTCGGTCGGCGCTGATGATGTTGATGGCGACCCGCGACCCGGAGTGGGAGGATCTGCCCATCGCTGACGTCATCGCGGCGGTGGTGGCAGCCTCCCGCGGTCCGTCCGGTCGGGCGAGGGAGCAGGCTCTGCAGGATTTCGAACGCGCGGTTGGCTTGCGACGTTACGTCTTCGCGCGTGAGGGGGTTAGTTGGCTGCATACTATCACGCTCACCTCGCTGGTGAGCGGAAGTCCCACCAGGATGCCCACGCGGCGCGTGATCTGGTCACTGTCATTTGATGACCGGATCGCGCGCGATGAACTCTTCGCCTGGATCGCGGCCAGGGTCGATAATTGGGATCACTGGGGACGCATGGCCTACAGCAAGGGGGGCGATGCATTTACGCAGCACCTGCTCGGGCTGATCGTAGCATCCAGGTCACCGCAGACTTAGGCGACGCTTGTGCCAGGCGGCGACGAAGCGTCGACGTACTTGAGACAGGCCGAGGGTATTTCCGTCATTCGAAGCCTTGCTGAGCGGCCGTCCGGTCCGATCAGCAAGGCTTTTTGTCGTGATCGGCACCGTCACCGGATGCACGTCGCGTGAGATATGCTGCTGCAGTCTCTTCGTCGGCTCGATGGAGCCGCATCCACCAGTCGACCACGTCCCCGCCCGCACCGCATGAAAAACAGTGAAAGCGGCCGTTGTGAACGTAGAGGCCACGGGTTGCATCCGGGTGGAAAGGGCATGCCCCTCGAAGCCCAGACTGTGTCGCCTGCAGCTCGACAGTGCCCGCCACCAATTTCACTAAGGGGCTTCGCGCTTGGGCCAACGCCCGGAGTTCTACGAGGTTGGACATGACGGCATCATCGTCGATCGCCCGCTTTCGTCAACCGGAGAGCATCCGGGTCGCGCGGCTGAAGGGGTGCGATGCTTGCCGACACGCCACCGAAAGATAGTCGACCAGCGACGGGTCTGCCGCGGTTAGGATTCTTCATGTTTGCGCTGGTGCACGGTAAGCCTACTCACGCCGCGCCCTGCGTGAAGGCTTGCATGAGCGATATGACTGCTGATCGCAGCGGGCCTTCAACACTCATTCAGGCCGGTCGGGATCCGTTTCTCGAGCGAATGTCATAGGTCGCAAGGGTGGTGCGGCACCCGCTTCGCCTATGTAGCAGATTTCGCCCTAAGATATTGAGATCTTGCCTGTCCCTTGCGAACGTCGTAAGGGGCACTGTCATTCTCCTGATATCCCGGGCCGGCGATCAGTCGGCGACCGCCAGCCCGATCGTGGCGATTTGCTGCGGATAGCGGGCGTTGTGCAACTGGCGCAGCCGCTCGACCTGCGCGAGCGAGGCGGTGAGGATCGCCGCCGGTGCCAGCTCGTCGGCGCGGTGCATCGCGACGATGTCCGCGTCAGGCAGCTCGGCCAGCGCCGCGTCGGCGACCACGTACAGACCGTCGAGCACCTGCCCGTCCCCCTCCACCATGGTCAGCGTGATCCGGAGCGGTCGCAACAGGCCGCGGCGCGCGTAGACCTCCGCCAGCGCGCGACCAGCAACCACATCGTCGACGACCGCGCGCAACTCGGCCTGCCAGCGCGCCGCGCTGCCATCGGTGAACAGCGCGTCACCCGCGCCGCCCAGCGACGCATCCGCCTCGTCCACCGCCAGCCCGTCCGCGCCGGCGGGATCGAGCCGCAACGCGCCGAGCCCCGCCGCGCGCGGCTGATAGGTGGCGTGATAGCCGGCGGGAGAGGTGAACAGATTGTTCTCCCCGGCCAGCGCCAGCAGCGCGACCAGTTCGAACCGCCCGGTCTGCGCGTCCTTGGCGAAGCACAGCGGCATGTCGGCGGCGGCGAACGCGATCTCGCCGCGCCCCAGCGGCACCAGCCGGCGGCGGGCGCCGCCGCGCGCGCGATCGAGGTGCAGCGCGCCGTGGCGCGTGGCGTCGAGCAGGCGGAGCCGCGTCATACCGCCTGCAATCCATGCTCACGCACCGCGCGCAGCAGGTCGCGGTGGCGCGGCAGCCGTTGCAGCGCCTCGGCACGCAGCCGGTCGGTGCGCGCGATCCACCGCTGTGCCTGTGTCGCGGTGGGCGCGGCGCGGCGCGGGGCGTAGCGGGTCGGATAGTTCATGCCGTGGAGCACATATTGATAGCTGGGCCAGCCGAACACCTCACGCGCATGGTCGAAATCGATCGCGGCGGGCGGATGGTCGCGCCACAAGGCCAGCCGCTCCGCCAGTCCGTCGGGCCAGGTCGCGGGATCGGCATGATCGCGCCAGAACGCGGTGTCGGTGCGCCGCGTGATCGCGTAATGCAGCTTCAGGAACTCGACGATCCGCGCCCAGTGATGCGTGAAGGCGGCGTTGAACTGGCGCGCGGCGGTGTCGATGGCGGCGCGGGTACGCGGCAGCCGATCCGCGATCGCGTCCATCGACGCCTCGATCAGCATCAGCGCGGAGGCCTCCAGCGGCTCGACGAACCCCGCCGACAGGCCGACCGCAACGCAATTGTTCTGCCAGAAACGGGCGCGGTGGCCGGCGTCGAAGCGCAACAGCCGCGCCGACAGCCCGTCCGCCGCCGGCCCGATATAGCGGCGCAACGCCGCCTCCGCCGCATCGTCGCTCTGATGCGCGCTGCTGTAGACATGGCCGATCCCGCGCCGCGTCCACAGTCCGATGTCCCAGATCCAGCCCGCGTCCTGCGCGGTCGCAACGGTGTGGCAGGTGACGGGATCGTCGGGATCGGCATAGGGCACCTGCATCGCGATCGCGCGATCGGCGAACATCACGTCCGCGCACGACCGAAACGGCACGTCATAGACCCCGCCGATCAACAGCGCCGCGAAGCCGGAGCAATCGACGAACAGGTCGCCCGCGATCGTGCGTCCGTCCGCCAGCACCACGCCCGCGATATCGCCGCCATCGGCCATCTCGACGCGGACGATATCGCCGACGATGTGCGTCACGCCCAGCATGCCGGTGGCATGTTCGCGCAGCAGCGTCGCGAACTTGCCGGCATCGAGATGGTACGCGTAATTGGCCTGGCCGACATATTCGGGGGTGGTGATCGCCTTGGGCGCCAGACCGGCATCGCATAGCGCCGCCTGATAATCGACCCAGTGCGCGAAATCGGCGCCGCCGCTTTGCCAGTGCGGCGCCAGATCGATCTCGGTAGCGCCAGCCGGAGGGTTGAGCGGGTGGTAATAGCCGTCGTCGGCGCCGCCATCCGCCCAGCCGACGAAGCGGGCGCCCTGCTTGAACGCGGCATCGCAGCGCCGCACGAAGTCCGTTTCGGAAATGCCGATCTTGGCCAGCGTGTTGCGCATCGTCGGCCACGTGCCCTCGCCCACGCCGACCGTCGGCACCTGCGCCGATTCGACCAGCGTGACCGTCACGTCGTCACCCCCGCGCCGCGCCGCCGCCGCCAGCCGGCACGCTGCGATCCACCCCGCCGAGCCGCCGCCGACCACCACCACGTCGCGTATCGCGCGTTCCGCGCGGGCCGGGCCGTTCATCTCCGTCTCCTGTAGCGGCACGTGAAACATCGTGCAGCGTCATCAGTGATATTGATCAAGTCAGATTATATTACTAGGGTCCGCTACGAACCCGCAGGATCAGCATAGCGGGACGTAGGGAGGAAATGATGACGTCACGATTCCGGCACGCGTGCAACCGGCGTATCACAGCCGGCATGGGCTGCGCCATCGGCGCGTTGATCGTCGCCACGCCGGTCCTGGCGCAGGAAGCCGCGCCGCCGCGTGCGACCGAAACCGCCGCCGACGACATCGTGGTCACCGGCATCCGCGCCAGCATCGCATCCTCAGCCGCGCAGAAGCGCGACGCTGTCGGCATCCTCGACGCGATCTCCTCCGAGGACCTCGGCAAGTTTCCCGACGCCAACGTCGCTGAATCGTTGCAGCGCATTCCCGGCGTTGCGATCGACCGCACGAACGGCGAAGGCGCCGCGGTCAGCGTGCGCGGCCTCGGCCCCCAGTTCAACACCGTGCTGTTCAACGGCCGCAGCTTCGCGTCGGACAATTTCAACCGCGCCTTCTCCTTCGACCTGATCCCCGCCGAGCTCATCAGCGGCGCGCAGGTCTATAAGAGCGCACAGGCGGCGTTGCAGGGCGGCGGCATCGGCGCGACGATCAACGTCCAGACCCCGCGCCCGCTCGCGCTCAAGGGCTTCAAGGGCATCGTGACGGCCAAGGCGCTGTACGAGAAGAACAGCGAGAAGTTCACGCCGCAGGCGTTCGGCCTGATCAGCGACACGTTCGCCGACGGGCGCCTCGGCCTGCTCGCCTCGCTGTCGTACCAGCGCCGCATCGCGCAGGTGTCGTCGATCAGCAACGGCGGGTACATGCCGAACACGATCGTCGGGCCGACCAACAACCCGATCGCCACGGGCGTCTATGCGCCGCGCAACCAGGACGTCGGCATCGCGCGTGACGACCGTACCCGCATCGGCGCGACGCTGGTCGGCCAGTATCAGCCCACCGACGAGCTGACCTTCACGGTCGACGGCCTCTACAACAAGTTCAAGAGCGATTCGACGACCCGCGCGCTCGGTAGCTGGTTCGAGCCGTCCAACTACACCGCCGCGACGATCGATCCCGGCACCAAGACCGTCACCGCGCTGACGACCAACGGCAATGCCGATTTCATCTCCTCGGGCACGCTGCGCGAGACGACGACGTGGGAAGCGGGCTTCAACGCCGAATGGAAGCCGAGCGACACCGTCTCGATGACCTTCGACGCCACCTGGTCGCGCGCGAAGAACGCGGGCGGCGGTGGCTCCTATTTCGCGGTCATCGGCTCGCCCAGCACCTATACCTTCCAGCAGGCGACCGGGAACGGCATCCCGTCGCTCAGCAACTACACCGCCGGCGCGCTGACCGACGCGAGCCGCGGGCGCACGCATATCGCGGGCGTCAACGGCAATGACATCACCGAGGAAGTGACCGAATATCGCTGGAACACCGAGTGGAAGCCGGGCTGGAACGTGCTCGACACGATCCGCTTCGGCCTGATGCGCACGTCGCGCGACAAGAGCAACGTACCGGTCACGTCCGATCCGGACGTCGGCTGCGTCTATTGCGGCTACCCGACGCTGGCCGATTCCTCGCTGCTGTCGCCGTTCACGGTCAGCAACCTCGGCAATCCGGGCGGCACCGTGCCGCTCAGCTTCCTGACCTTCGATCCGCGCGCCTATTTGAACTTCCTGACCAGCACCGCCGCGACCACGGCGCTGGACCGTGCGCGCAACCAGCCGGTGGGCACGACGGCGGCGCTCTATGCGCGGACCAACGGCTATGCGGCGACGCCGCAGCCGTCGAACCGCGTCAAGGAAACGGTGTATGCCAGCTATGCCGACGTCGACTTCAAGGGTGCGTTCGGTGGCAGCATGGAATGGTTCGTCAACGTCGGCGCGCGGTACGAATATACCGAGCTGAGCTCGTCGGGCACGCAGTTGCAATTGACCGACCTGACCCCGGTGCAGGGTGACGCGACGATCTACACCGGCGTCTTCGCGAACAACCGTTCGGCCGTGCCGGTCACGCGGCTGGCGTCCTACCACAGCTTCCTGCCGACGCTGAACGCACGCCTGAACCTGACGCCCGAGTTCCAGGTCCGCTTTGCCGCCTATCGCACGCTGACGCGTCCGGCGATCTCGGACATGGCGCCCAGCTTCAACTATGGCACGCTGCGTCCCGCGACGTTGACGGCGGACGGCGGCAACCCCGCGCTGAACCCGTACAAGGCCGACAACCTCGACCTGTCGGTCGAATGGTATCCGACCCGCACCACCACGCTGTCGGCGGCGGTCTTCTACAAGAAGGTCGACGACTTCATCGTGCAGCGGTTCAACCAGGAACTGATCCCGATCGCCAATAACGGGAATTCGCAGGGTGTGCGGTTGCAGCCGGGCGGGCTGATCGTGCTGCAGAACGGCCAATATTTCGGCAACTTCAGCGTTCGCCGTCCGCAGAACGCCGAATCGCTCGACATCAAGGGGCTGGAGCTCAACCTGGTCCACACGCTCGACTGGTTGCCAGGCGCGCTGAGCGGGTTCGGCGTGCAGGTCAACGCCACGTTCGTGAAGACGAACCGCCCGTTCGACGTGAACCAGACCAACCAGTCCTTCGCCGCCGAGGGCATCGGCAATTCGCAGAACGCGACCGTGTTCTACGAGAAGTACGGCATCTCGGCACGTTTGGCCTACAACCGACGCGAGCGCTTCCTTCGCCAGTTGGCGGGCGGCGCGGGCAACGAGCCGATCTTCGTGCGCGATTACGGCCAGTTCGATGGCAGCGCGGCCTATAACATCACGCCCGCCGTGCAGGTGTTCGTGGAGGGCACGAACCTGTTCAACGCCAAATATTATCAGACGGGACGTTTCGACAGCCAGTTGCTGACGTTCCAGAACTTCGGCCCCCGCTACGACGCGGGCGTCCGCTTCTCGTTCTGATGTGTCGCGGGCGGTGGTCTCAGCACCGCCGCCCGCCCGCCGTTGACCGGCGCCGCGACACGCCGGAACGCACGCGCCCCGTTTCCTGCCGGAAAGCGCCTCGCGCACGACCGAGCCGGCAAGGCTCGGCGTCGCCGCGTCTCAGATTTGCGAATAGGACGTCGGAGCGAGGATGCTGTTGTCGATGCCGGTGGTGATCTCCGGATCGGTCAGCCCGGGCGTCGTGATCAGCCGCTTCCACGCCGGATCGGACCCGAAGGTGCGCCACGCGCGCTCGCGCGCCGCCATGTCCGCAAAGGTGAGCATGTACGTGAGGCTGGGCAGGCGCGCGCCGGTCAGATCCTGCGCGAAGAAGACCGGCGTCAGCCCGACGCGCCGGAACAGCGCGATCTCGCCGCCGGTGTCGAACATGTCGATCTTGGTCGCCCCCGCCTTCTGACCGTGGCTGTGATACGTGCGCAGCTCGAAGATGCGCCCGTTTGGGCCGCCGCCCGCCTCCACGCGGGGGAAGTGCGGAAATGCCTGCATCAGCTTGACGTCGAGTGCGGCGTAAGGGGGGTCGCCGGGCGTCGCGCCGACGAACGGTGCCGATGCCCGCCCATAGGCCGGGTCGGCGGCCAGCTTGCCGGGCAGCGCCACGAAGTCGCCGATCGAGGGATGTGCGATGAGGACGTGCAGGCCGGGGCTGCCGGCACCGATCGTGATCGTGAACACACCCACCGGGCCACAGCCCGCCCGCCGCGCGGCGGGGATGAACGCGTCCCGCAGATACGTGTCCAGCCGCTCGCGCATCGGCCCGTTGACCAGGCGATAGGTGCGAAGCTCGTAGATCTCGCGCGGCGCGGTCGACCGCCCCGGCTGGGCCAGCGCGTCATCGCTGGCGAGGGCGACCCCGGCGGCGGCGGTGGCCGTCAGCATCGAACGTCGATCCATCATCTTCGCCATGGTTCCCCCGGGGTAGCTGTAGCGCGGCCAAGGGAGCGCATCCGCCCGTCGCCGTCAATCGACGGGGATCAAGATTCCAATGACTTGAGGTGGGCTCAGGCGGCGATCCTGTCGCGACCCTCGGCCTTGGCGCGATACAGCATCTGATCCGCGCGCGCGAAGGTCTCCGCCAAGTCCGACGCGTCCGGCTTCGTCCTCGCCATGCCGATGCTGATGGTGCAGCGCGTCTCGCTCCGCGCGAGCAACCGCAGCTTCTCGGCGATCCCGGCGGCCCGCAGCAGGTCCTCGCCCGCCGGCACCAGCGCGGCGAATTCATCACCGCCGAGCCGGATCAGATAGGCGTCCCCCGGCAGCACGATATTGGCCTTCGCCGCCAGCGACTGGAGCATTTCGTCGCCCGCCGCGTGGCCGTACCGGTCGTTGAGCTGCTTGAAATTGTCGACGTCGAACAGGATCACGTCCATCGGCCCCCGGTTCCGCTGCCCGATATGATCCAGCCCCGCCCGGTTCCACGCGCCGGTGAGCGGATCGCGGCGCGCCCGGTCGCGCAGTTCCTGCTCGGCCAGCTCCCCCGGCATCGACAGCAAGGCGATGTTGAGCACCCCCAGCAGCATCTGATCGCTCAGCAGCGGAACGAGCGACAACCAGTCGCGCTGCATCGTGCCCAACATCTCCAGGCCGATCGACACCGCATAGGACGGGACATAGGCCAGCTGGATCACCCCGACGATCCGCCGGCTGCGCGGTGCCCGCGATCGCTTCACCCGCAGGAACATCAGCCCCACCCATGCCGTGGAGATCCCCAGCACCACCGAATTGGCCAGGCGCCCCGCCGCCATGCCATCGGGCCGGACGGCGAAAGCCAGATACGACAGGCCCGACACGACGGGCAGCGCGACGACGAGCCAGTCCACCGGGCGCCGGCCTTCGAACTGCCGCAGCGCGGCCAGCAGGTAGCTGTTGTACGCCCCGACACCGATGCACAGCAGCGTGGAGAATGCGAGCCCGCGTGCCGGCATGTTGAAGCCGACCAGCGTCGCCGCATAGGTCAGCGCCGCGCCGCCGCAGAGCAGATAGAAGCCACGCCCATCCCGCATCACCCACAAGGCGACGAAGAGCAGCCCGAACGACAGGCTCGACAACAGACTGCACAAATGAACGGTGGCGGAATCGAGCGTCGGCAACAGGCACATCCGGGAAGCGTCAGCGGTAGCGGACGCGATAGCGGAGTTTCGTGTAGATATCATGTGTTGCGCAGCATCGCCGCGCCTACAGTGAGACGGAGGCCGCGAAACGAGGGAGGCAACCGCGCTACACGGCCGACTGACAGACTCGGCTGTTGGCTTGCGCGCGGACATTGACGGTGCTGTCAGTCTAATGCGAACCGCTCTCCACCCGATGCATTTAGGTTTTTGACGGCTACGTTCAGCTAACGAGCGTCTGCCACTCCGCCAGTGCAGCGGAGCGTCGTTCCCGGTAGGTCTGTCGGTCGACGAGGTGGCGTTCCAGGCTGAAGTGGTTGTGGACGTTGGCGTGCACGGAGGTGAGGCGAAGCGCGGCGCATCCCATTGCCAGCCGCTTGCGGAATGCCTTGCCTCGCGCGCGATCTCACCACGCAGCGGCGCCGCAAGGCCCTGATGCGGTCGCGCTGCCAGCCGCGGCACTGCGACCTTCTGCGTCGAGGCCAGTATCTGTGTGCGGAGATCGTCGAGTGCCTCGGGCACTGCCGCCGAGGCAATGATCCTGGGCGCGCCGCGGAGCGACGAGATTTGCGCCATCACCTCGACCACCTGCTCACCCTTGATGCCTGGCCGACGTCAATCGCCAGCGCCTCGCGCGTGAACGCATCAACCACGGTCAGCGCCCGCAGCCGCCGGCCGTCGAACAGCGCGTCGGAGACGAAGTCCATCGACCACATCTCGTTTGCTGCCGCGGCCGCTGGCTGCCTGCTCCTGTTGGCGGCGCTGACATTGCGGCGGGGTTTCTTGAGCCGCAGGCTCAGTCCATCATCACGGTAGAGCCGATAAACCCTCTTGAGGTTCACGAACCATCCTTTCCCTGCGCAGTAGGATGTAGATGCCGAAGTAGCATTACCGCGTCCGCGTCCCCGCCAGATCACGGATGCGCAGCATCAGCGGCGCCTGGTCTGACGTCGCTGTCGCTCCAGTTCGTATCGAAGATCTCGCCGAGCGCCTCGCGGTAGGTCGCGAGGTATCGTCCCTTGAGACGCTTCGCCTCCGGGTCCGTGAACACGAACCGGAGCTTACGTCACTGCAACAGGTTCAGGTATAGCTTCAGTTTATCGCTGAGCAGCGACACGCAGGAGGTCCCGACCAACTGGATCGACGTGTCAGCATCCTGAGCTGCTGCCGGTTCCGCGGACACGAGGTTAAGCTACCTGCGCTTGCCGCTCGAAGTCCATGGGGCTGAGGTAGTCCAGGGTCGAGTGGCGGCGCGTCGAATTGTAGAAGCGCTCGATCTAATCGAACACGTCAGCCTTCGCGTGATTGCGGGTTCGTTATGTTTTCCGTCCAACCCGCTCGGTCTTCAGCGAGGAGAGGAACTCTCCATCGCGGCGTTGTCCCAGACGTTGCCAGACCGGCTCATCGAGCAGGTCACGCCGTTGTCGGCCATCAGTCGCTGGAACTGCTTGCTGGTATATTGGCTGCCCTGGTCCGAGTGGTGCAGCAGGGCGTCGCGCTTTCCGCGCCGCCAGATCGCCATCATCAGGGCATCGGTGACCAGCTGGGCGGTCATGGTGTCGCTCATCGACAACCTACCACACGCCTGGAGAACAGGTCGATGACGACGGCGACGTACAGCCACCCTTCCGCGGTCCAGATGTAGGTGAAGTCCGCGATCCACCTCTGGTTGGGCGCCTCGGCGGTGAACTGGCGATCGAGGAGGTTGTCGGCAATGACCGACCGCAGGCCGTCGTCCTTGGGCAAGCCACGACGTCGCGAGCGCGCCTTCAGACCGTGAACACGCATCAGCCGTTCGACGCGATGCAAACCATATGTGTGGATCGGCGTGGAAAAGGGACCCCGGTAGCGGAGTGATCGGCGTCGAAAAGGGACCCCTCATCCCGTTGGTCTAGGCTGTTCGCTTGGCGGTGTGTCAGGCGGCGAGATCGGGATGCTGGTAT
>CAJYSA010000033.1 GCA_913777325.1 uncultured Sphingomonas sp.
CGGCATTTCCGTTGGTGGTCAGCGAGGTGACGGTGCGGTTCGAATCGATACCCGCCGCCGTGTAGCTGGTCGGCTCGAACCAGCTGCCCAGACCGCGTGTGGTCGTGTCGCTCTTGAAGCGGTTGTAGAGGCCGTCGACGGTGAAGGTCAGCTCGTCGGTCGGCGCATATTGCGCGACCAGCGTCGCGCCCAGCCGGGTGCGGTCGTCGCGCGTCTCGTTCACGTCCTGGTTACGCGGCGCATAGACGTTGGTGTAGAGCGGCGCGTTGTTCGGCCCGACCGAGGTGCCCGGAATATAGCCGTCGGTGCTGATCGCCCGGATCGAGGCGATACGCTTCTGATAGGACAGCGAGGCGAGCAGCCCCAGCTTGCCGTCGGCGAAGGTGTCGCTGAGCAGGCCGAACAGCTGCGGCGTGACCTTCTTGCTGTTGCCCTCATACAGCGCTTTGGCGGTGAAGACGCCCTTGAACTCCTTGAGTGCGAGCGGGCGCGGCGTCTGGACGTTGATCGTCGCGCCGATGCCGCCGCCCTGAAGCGGGGCCTGCGAGCTCTTATAGACCTGCGCGCCGCTGATCAGTTCGGCTGGGATCAGGTCGAACGAGAAGGCGCGGTTGTAATTGTCCGAGGCGAAGCTGCGCCCGTTGAACAGCACCGTGTTGAAGGCGGGGCCCAGGCCGCGCACGCTGACCGAGGCGCCTTCGCCGTTGCTGCGGTCGATGGCGACGCCGGGAATACGCTGGAGCGATTCGGCGACATTGGCGTCGGGGAACTTGCCCAGGTCTTCGGAGGAGATCGCATCGAGGATACCGGCGGCGTCGCGCTTGATCGCGGCGGCCGACTCGATGCTGCGGCGGATGCCGGTGACGACGATGTCGGCGGAGGTGCCGTCGGCGGTACTCTGGCTAGGCAGGGTGGCGGTCTGGTCCGCCGGTGGCGTCTGGCTCTGCGCCAGGGCCGGTGTGGCCACGATAAGTGCGACAAGTGCGCTGGCCAGCCCTTGGGCGGCGTAGCGGGCACTGATCTTTGGATTCCGGGCTTTCTTCAGCATAGCTCTCCCCTATGAAACCGGTGTCCGATGCTTCTTGGCGAGCATCTATGACACTCTTGTTAGAAGCTATGTCAGACAAGTACAAGGGCGAGCCGTTCTTCTCGGCGCTGGAAGTTTGGGTATAAAAGGCCAGGAGCGGGGCGGGAGAGGTGCAGGTGGGCGAGACGGAAGTTCGACGCGTCGTCGTGGTCGGTGGCGGATCGGCAGGCTGGATCGCGGCGTGTCGACTGGCGGCGCAGGCCCGCCGGATCGGCAGCGGGGTGCAGGTCACGTTGGTCGAATCGCGCAATGTGCCGACGGTCGGGGTGGGCGAGGGGACCTGGCCCACGATGCGCAACACGCTGGCGAAGATCGGTATCACCGAAACCGACTTCATCCGCTCCTGCGACGCCGCGTTTAAACAGGGCGCGCGGTTCGTCGGCTGGACCGACGGGACGGCGCAGGATGGCTATTACCATCCGCTCAACCCGCCTGCGGGCGCGACCGAGATCGATCTGGCGCCCCACTGGCTGCACAGGGCGGCGGAGACTGGCAGCTTCGCCGACTGGGTCGATTACCAGGCGATGCTGTGCGACGCGGGGCTGGGGCCCAAGACGATCGTGATGCCCGAATATGCGGGCCATGCGAACTACGCCTATCATCTGGACGCGGGCAAGTTCGCCGTGCTGCTGCGCGAACACGGCGTCGGCACGCTGGGCATCGACCATGTGCTGGGTGATGTGGTGCGCCCGCAGATGAGCGATCACGGCGATATCGTGCATCTGGAACTGGCCGATGGGCGGACGGTCGCGGGTGACCTGTTCGTCGACTGCACCGGCTTTGCCGCGCGACTGATCGGCGGCGTCTATCAGGTGCCGTTCCGCCATTGCGGCGACGTGCTGTTCGCCGACCGGGCGATGGCGCTCCAGGTGCCCTATGAGGACGAGGATTCGCCGATCACCTGTCATACGGTGTCGACCGCGCAAGACGCGGGCTGGATCTGGGACATCGGGCTGTGGACCCGGCGCGGTGTCGGCCATGTCTATAGCAGCGCCCACACCAGCGACGATGCGGCCGAGGCGGCCTTGCGCGCTTATGTCGGCCCCGCCGCCGAGGGGCTGAGTGCGCGCCGGATCACCATCGATGCCGGGCACCGGACGCGTTTCTGGCAGAACAATTGCGTGGCGGTCGGCCTGTCCGCCGGGTTCATAGAACCTCTGGAGGCGTCGGCGCTGATGCTGATCGAGGCGTCGATGGATGCGATCGCCGACCGTCTGCCGCGCACCCGCGCCGCGATGGACGTGATGGCGCGTCAGTTCAACGCGACCTTCACCCATCACTGGATGCGGATCATCGAGTTCCTGAAGCTGCATTATGTGCTGACCCGGCGCACGGACAGTGATTTCTGGCGCGACAATGTGGCGTCGTCGTCCATCCCCGATGGCCTGGCCGAGCGGCTGGAGCTGTGGCGGCATCACTCGCCCGGTCCGCAGGACTTCGATCATGCCCGCGAGGTCTTTTCCTGGCCCAGCTATCAATATGTCCTGCACGGCATGGGCTTCGACAGTCGCCAGCCGCGCATCGACGCGGCCGCCCCCGACACGGCGCTGGCGCAGCGTTTCGTGACCCGGATGGCGCGTGCCAGGGACGACCTGCGCACACATGCGCCGCGTCACCGCGACCTGTTGCGCGCGATCCGCGAACATGGTCTGCAACGCGTATGACCGGCATCACCCAGCTTTCCCCGGCCGCGCATCGCGGGCTGCGCTATGACCGCCATGCCGCGGGCGGCACACGCCGCTTCGCCCGGATCGGCTTGTCGGAAATCGCAGTGGCCGCCGCCGACATGCCCCTGTGTCTGGCCAAGGACGGCCAGACCGGGCGCTTCAACCTGATCGCGCT
>CAJYSA010000034.1 GCA_913777325.1 uncultured Sphingomonas sp.
TCGGACACTTTCGCCTGCGCACAACAGCGACAGGTGCGCCGGTTTCCTACCTCCACCCGCCTCAGGAGCACCTCGTGAGTGGAAGCAACCGTCGAGGAATGGACGCCAAACTCAATACGGCCGGCAATACGGCGCTCGCTGTCCAAGACGAGGAGTGGTCCAGCTTCTAGGTATTCAGTCCCCACATCTGGCGGATCGAATCGACGCCAAAGAGGTCGGTCCTTTTCAAATATACCTCAAATGACCCAAAAGGCGACATTCGAAGGTGCCAGACCGCTTCCCGCTTTCTGCCATTCGTTCATCTCGCGAGGCCAGGGCAATGACTCAAATGCTGGCTGGCTGCATGTCACCTCTGGTAAAAAATGCAGCCTTTCCGCTTTCGGGTGCCGACGGCAAAAAGCAGAAGTTCATAGAAGCAGTGGGGCGGTGGGGGCGAACGCCTGCCGATGGCAGATTACAGGCTGGCCGCTATCGTACGGTGAGATGGCGTAAGCGGCCTTTCGTTCCCGCGCTCGATTAGCAGCTGATAGCCGCGGGGGTCGAAATTGGTCCACCTATTCGGCCTGGGACAGGGACGTTGAATGAGGAGTCTTGGGCCCGGTCTTCATATCCTCAACCATCGCCCGATTGCGCCACTTCGCAACCCTATTCGGGTTGATCCACACCTCCCGGCTCTGCGTCGCGAGCGAAACTTGCGATCGCTGTACTGCTGCTCGGAGGGCGTGCGTGGTCGTGGCGTACTTGTCCCATACGGCTTCCTTCCATTCCCACGAAAGGATCGCACCATCAAGCCGTGGGCTCAAACATCTGGATTTATCGTGTAACGACATCTCGGTGCATCGGGGCGAGCTTTGCCAGTAGCCGGTTCTGCGCCGCAAAGGGCACGTGCTCCTGACGCATGGCCGCCTGCAGATTTTCAACGAGCGCTGCCATGTCGGCCTTTTGGATGCCCATGTCCTTGTGCGCGGCGGTCATGTCGCGGCCGGTATAGGAGCAGCCGCCGCCCAATATGTAGCAGAACTGCTCGTTAAGGGTCCGCCGCAGCCGAACCATGTCGCGATTGCGGAAGATGTCGCTGATGCGCGGATCGGCCTGGCTACGGGCGATCAGGCCGTCGACGATGCGCGCTACTCCCGGCGCACCGTGAAAGGCCTGCCATAGCCTGTCGTTACCGAACGGGACGGCGCCCGCATTCGCGTTCGACTGAGGATAGGCGGGGACCGGCTCTTCCTGGGCGGAGGGGGCGACTGCGGCCTGCAGGAGGAGAAGGGCGGCGATCAGCATGTCAGTAGGATCCCTGGATCGAAAGAAACGCGCCACGTTGTTTGCGGACGGTGGCGATATCGCCGAGGTCGACATAGGCGGCGGTCAGCGACACATGCCGGGCCACCGCCCAGGCGGCGAAGACGTCGATCGCCTTCTGCTCGCGTGCGAAGCCGAGATTGTTCGGCTTGGTCCGCAACTCGCCGCCGACGACCAGGCGCCGGGACAGCATGTAACCCGCCGATCCCTCGAATTGTGGGCGGTAATGGTCGTGCCGGTCGCCCCCGAAGCCCAGCAATCCGAATTGATTGGCCTTGGTCACCCGCATCGTCGCATCGAGAACGAGGCTCTGGGACAGCAGGATTTTCGTGGCCGATAGGGTGAAGTCGGTGCCCGTGTCGCTGCGCCCGCCGACCGCATGGATGATCGCACCGCGATTGGCCCGCTTATGTTGCACGCCGATCGTGATCTGGGGAAGCCAGCGATCCTGATCCCACACCGCATCGCCGACGATCCGCACCTTGGCGCCGAAGATATCCTGTCCGAAGGTAAAACCCTGGCCCAGGCCAAGAGCCGCACCGGCATTGCGCGTGTCAAACCGCTGACGGGTATAGGACAGCTCGACCCTGTCATGAATGCCGATCGCGCCGCCGAAGCTCGTCAGGTCGAAATCGGGCAAGGCGACTACCGTCGCATGGACCGTTCCACCAATGCCGTTGCGCGTCTCGTTCCCGGCAATTACCGCCCAGCTTGCCAGGCCGCCGCCCGCCGCACCGTCGACGCTGGTGACGCCGTTGGTCAGCAGCAATTTCCCGCCGGCACGGTATTCCTCCGCCATCACCGGGCCTGCATAGGCCAGGAGGGCGGCACTCATGATGTATCGAATCCAACTCATGCGGGGCGTCATCGCCCAAAATGAACAATCTTAAGTTAATAAGATTTTGTTTACGGTTGGGAAACCAGACGATCGTAAGCCGTCGGCCATGGTTAGACTGTCCATTCTAGTCTCATTGGCCGCCCTGCTGGTCCCAGCGAGTGCCTTGGCAGCCCCGGTCACGGTCCAGATTGTCGGCGCCGATGGCCGGCCGCTGGCGGGGGCGATCGTGACGGTGACGATGCCGAACACGCCCGCGCCGGTTCCGCACGGAAGCTATGCGGTGGGGCAACGTAATATCCAGTTCGATCCGCAGGTCCTGATCGTGCCGGTCGGAGCGACGGTCCGCTTCCCCAATTTCGACAAGGTCCGACACCATGTCTACTCCTTCTCGAAGCCCAAGAAGTTCGAGCTGAAGCTGTTCGGCCAGGACGAAAGCCGCAGCGTCGTGTTCGACAAGCCGGGGGCGGTGACGCTGGGATGCAACATTCACGATGCCATGAACGGCGTCGTCTATGTGACGAACAGCCCGTATACGGCGCAGACCGACGCCAATGGCCGCGTCCATATGAACGTCGCCGCAGGAACCGGGCGCATCACCGTCTGGCACCCCTCGATCCGATCGGCCGGAAATCAGCTGGAACAGGCCATGACGATCGGTGGGGCGGGTCTTTCCACCAGTCTGCACCTTCGCCGATAATGACCCGCCTGCCGCAATTCCGCACGCTCCGGACGCGGTTGACGGTCCTTTATGGCGGGTTGTTCGTCGTCGGCCTGATCGTCCTGGCGGTGCTGGCGCAGGTGATGATCGAGCGGGGGGCGCGTGCGTCCGCCACCGATGAACTCATGACCAGCGCGTCGGTCTATGATCGGCTGTGGGACGAGCGGGAGCGGTCGCTCGCGGGGGCGGCGGATGTCGTGGCGCGGGACTTCGGTTTTCGTAGCGCGGTCGCCAGCAACGACGTCGCGACGATCGATTCCGCGCTCGACAGCCTGAAGGCGCGCGCGCATGTCCCCTATGCCGTTCTGGTGACCAGCGACGGCACGGTCATCGGCAATGCCGGTCGGCTGGGTAGCGGCATCGCCGCGACCGTACAGGCCTTTGCCGGCGAGCGCCGTGACGGCGTCATTGCCCATGAGGGTCTGGCCTATCGGGTCGTCACCGCGCCGATCCTCGCGCCCAACGAGATCGGGCGTATCGCGTTCGTCGTACCGCTCGACGCCCAAGAGTTGCACCAGCTCGAGCGGCTCTTTGCCATTCCGATCAACGCGACGATCCTGATCGGCACGGACAAGGGGGCATGGCGGATCGGCGATGTAGCGTTGCCGGCCAGCGCGGAGCGGATGGTGGCGACCGTCCGCACAGCCGCCGGACGCAGCTACGCGATGGTCCGTCCACTTGCCGGGCCGGACGGGTCGGCACAGGTTGCCCTCCTCCTGTCCTACCCCATTGCGCGGGCCATGGAGTCCTATCGCTCGATTCAGATCGGACTGGTGATCGCCGGGGTCGTCTGGCTCGTCCTCATCGTCCTGGGCACCCGGCGATTGGCAGGCGGCATCGCGAAGCCGATCGCGGCCCTGGATGCGGCGGCCCGGCTGCTCGAAAATGGGGAGCGGCATGAGGTCGCGGTGGTCAGCCGGGACGAGGTCGGCCGGCTGGCGTCATCGTTCAATCGCATGTCGCTGGGCATTAAGGAGCGCGAGCAGCGCATCTCGCATCTGGCATTCCATGACGGTCTGACCGACCTGCCGAACCGGGTATTCTTTCAACAGGCCCTCGACCAAGCGGTGGCGCGCGCGCAGCGGCTGGGCGAGGAAGTCGCGGTCCTGTGCCTGGACCTGGATGGCTTCAAGGGCGTCAACGACACGCTGGGCCACCCCGTCGGCGATGCGCTTCTGCGTGATGTCGGCCAATTGCTGTTGCGGTTGGCTGACGGCGCGATGGTCGCACGACTGGGCGGAGACGAGTTCGCGATCATCGTTGGCATAGAGGCCCATTCCGATGGCCCCCGGCGGCTGGCGCAGGCGATCGTGAAGGCGCTGGCCGAGCCATTGGATGTGGGCGGCCACACGACCGTGATCGGCACCAGTGTCGGTATCGCCATGTTCCCGACCGACGGTCGCGACGGCATGACCTTGCTGAAGAATGCAGACTTGGCGCTTTATCGGGCCAAGACCGATGGTCGGGGCGGTTTCCGCTTTTTCGAGCAGTCGCTGGACGAGGCCGCGCGCC
>CAJYSA010000035.1 GCA_913777325.1 uncultured Sphingomonas sp.
CCGCGCGCCGGCACCCCCGCCGCACGGATGCCGCAGGTCGCACCCGCGATCGCGCGTGCGCGCGCCGCACGGCTTCGCGCCGCCGCGAGCACGCGCCTCGCCCGCCGCCTCGCCGCGCAGGTCGGCAGCGTCCGGCGCGTCCTGGTCGAGAAGCCGGGCGACCGCGGCCACGCCCCGGATTTCGCGGAGGTCCGCCTCCCCTCACCCGCGCCTGTCGGCAGCGTCGTCGCGGTGACCGTCACCGCCGCCGCCCCCGACCATCTGACCGGAACGATCGCATGAGCACGAGTTGGCACGATAAGCTGCTGGGCGGTTTCCGCCGCACCTCCGACCGACTGGTCGGCAATCTCGCCGGGCTAGGCGGCGCGCGCCTCGACGACGAGACGCTCGACACCGTCGAGGAGGCGCTGATCGCGTCCGACCTGGGGCCGCAGACCGCCGCGAAGGTCCGCGAACGGCTGGCCGAGGGCACGTTCGAGCGCAACATGGAGGAACTCGGCATCCGCCTCGTCGTCGCCGAGGAGGTCGAGAAGGTGCTGCGCGAGGTGGCGAAGCCGATCGGCATCGACGCCTTTCCGCGCCCGCAGGTGATCCTGGTGATCGGCGTCAACGGCTCGGGCAAGACCACCACCATCGCCAAGCTGGCGCATCTGTTCCTCGAACAGGATTATGCGGTGATGCTGGCGGCGGGCGACACGTTCCGCGCCGCCGCGATCGGCCAGCTCAAGACCTGGGCGGAGCGGATTGGCGTGCCCATCGTCACCGGTCCCGAGGGCGGCGACGCCGCCGGGATCGTCTGGGACGCGGTGAAGCAGGCGACCGCGATCGGCACCGACGTACTGATCGTCGACACCGCCGGGAGGCTCCAGAACAAGCGCGAGTTGATGGACGAACTAGCCAAGATCCGCCGCGTGCTGGGCCGTCTCAACCCCGCCGCGCCGCACGACGTGCTGCTGGTGCTGGACGCCACGACGGGGCAGAACGCGCTCAGCCAGATTGAGGTGTTCAAGGAGGTCGCGGGCGTCACCGGCCTCGTCATGACCAAGCTGGACGGCACCGCGCGCGGCGGCGTGCTCGTGGCCGCCGCCGAACGCTACGGCCTGCCGATCCACGCGATCGGTGTCGGCGAGCAGATGGACGATCTGCGCCCGTTCGACGCGCGCGAGGTCAGCCGGATCATCGCCGGGGTCGAAACGGGGAAGCCGCGATGACCGCGCCCCACACCCCGCCCGCCCCGGCGGAAGGCCATGGCGGGATTCGCGCGCTGGTCGATTACGGCCCGCTGGCGTTGTTCTTCGTCGCCAATTTCCTGATCCCCGCCGAAACGGCGCGCGGCATCGTCGCGCATTTCACCCCGATGCTGTCGACCCTTAAACAGGTCGAGGCGCTGCTGCTCGCGCGCGTCATTCTGGCCACCGCGGTGTTCGTGCTGGCCAGCGGCGTCGCGCTGGTGATCGCGCGGCTGAAGCTGGGGCGCGTGCCGCCGATGCTGCTGATCTCCGCCGGGCTGGTGATCGTGTTCGGCGGCCTGACGATGTACTTCCGCGATCCGCGCTTCATTCAGATGAAGCCGACGATCGTCTACGTCCTGCTCGCCGCGCTGCTGGCGTTCGGGCTGGCCACCGGGCGCCCCCTGCTCCAGCAATTGATGGGCAGCAGCTATCCAGGGCTGCGCGAAAGCGGCTGGCGGCGGCTGACGCTGAACTGGGTATGGTTCTTCGCGATCATGGCGATCCTGAACGAGGCCGTGTGGCGCGGCGCGGCGGTCGCGGTCGGGCCGCAACGCGGCTGGGATCTGTGGGCGATCTACAAGGTGTGGGTGGTGATCCCGGCGACGATGCTGTTCGCGATCGCCAACGTGCCGATGCTCATGCGCCACGGCCTGACGCTGGGCGCCGACGCGCCGCCGGTGCCGCCCGAGGGCTGAACATCATCGCATTGACGTGATCAGGGCGATCCGGCGAACCCGGATCGCCCGATCGGCCTCCTAGAACCGCGCGCGCAACCCGATCGTCGCGGTGCGCGGCGCGCCGGGCTGCACCCACAGCGGCATGTAGCTGTTGGCATACCATTGCCGGTCGAACAGGTTGCTGACCGAACCGAACAGCGTCACGTCCCCGGTCACGTCGACCTCGCCGAACACGCGCGCCACCGTGTAGGACGGCAGCGTGAACGTGGTGCCGGTCTGGCCGCTGCGTTCGCCGACATAGTGCACGCCAGCCCCCAGCAACGCCTCGCGCGTGCCCAGCGTCATGTGCTTGGCCACCTGCACGTTCAGATTGTGATCGGGAATGTTGATCAGCGGATCGCCCGGCAGGATCTGGAACGAGAACGCCGGGTCCAGCACCTTCGTGCGCGCGACCGCATGGGTGTAGGCATAGCTCAGCAGCACGTCGACGCGCCCCGGCAGTTGCCCGCTCACATCCAGCTCGACCCCGCGGCTGCGGGCCTTGCCGATCGCTACCGAGAAGCCGGGGTTCAGCGTGTCGGTCGCCAGCACGTTCGACTTGTCGAGCTGGTAGACCGCCAGCGTCCCGCTCAACCGCCCGTTCAGCGCGGTCAGCTTCACGCCCGCCTCGATCGAGCGGGTGGTCTCCGGGTCGAACACCGCGCCTTTGGCGTCCGCGCCGACGTTCGCGCGATACCCCTCGCCATAGGCGGCGTAGAGCGACAGCGGCGCGCTCAATTCATACACGACCCCCGCCTGCGGGCTGAACCGCGCACGTTTGCGCCGGCCCAGTGTCTTGAGCAGCCGATCGTCGACGCGCAGCAGGAAGTCGTCGAAGCGTCCGCCGACGCGGACCTGTAGCCGGTCGGTCAGGCTGATCTGATCCTGCACATAGGCGCCCATCGTGCGCTGCACGTCCAGCCGGTCGAAGGTCACCACGCCGTTCGGCTGCGGCCAGCGGCCATAAACGGGATTGAGGATATCGATCGCATAGCTTTGGCGGTCGGTCGTCGTGGCGCTGACCACCGGTCCGCGGAAGCGCGTGAAATACTGGTCGCTGTCGAAATAATCGATGTCGCCGCCCATCAGCACGCGATGGCGGAGCGCGCCGGTCGCGAACTCGCCCGACACCTCGGCACGCAGCACGCTGTGCCCGGATTCATAGCGGCGCGTGCGGCGCTGGCGCGACAGCGTGCGCCCGTCGACGTACAGCTTCTGGCGTGCGCGTGCCGTCTCGGCGTCCGACGACGCGCCGGTCAACCGGGTGTCGCGGCGGCTGGCGCCCAGCAACAGGGTCCAGCCGTTGCCGAGATCATGCTGCAGCCGCAACTGATGTCCCAGCGCGCGCGCCACCGTGTCGCCGTCACCCGGCTCACCCAGGAAGCGCGAACGCGGCACGGTGCGGAAATTGTCGTTCAGCACCACGATCCCGCGATCGAACGGCACCGCGACGCGCGTCCATTCCAGATCGTAGATCAGCCGGGTACGATCGCCGATCCCCAGCGCGATCGACGGCAGGAAACCCCAACGTCGCTGATGGATCTTGTCGCGGAAGCTGTCGCCCTTTTCGGCATAGCCGATCAGCCGGGCGGTGAGATGGCCGGTCAGCGCCACGTTCGCGTCGCCCTCGGCACGCAGCGTGTCGAAGCTTCGATATTGCAGTCCGGCGGTGCCGAACGTGCGCCCGAGTTCGGCCTGCTTGGTCACCAGGTTGATCGTCCCGCCGGGCTCGCCACGCCCCAGCACCGCCGCCGCCGGGCCTTTCAGCACCTCGATCCGCTCGATCCCCGCCACGTCGCGCTGCCCGCTGAACCCACGTCCGGCGTTGAAGCCGTTGACCAGATAGCCGCTGGGCAGATTCTCGTCGCCCGCGAAGCCGCGCACCGCGAAACTGTCCCACAATCCGCCCAGCGTGTTCTGCCGGGCGACGGAGGCGTTCAGGTCCAGCGCGTCGGTCAGCCGCAGGATGTTGTTCTCCTGCAACGTGCCCGCATCGATCGTCGCGATCGCCTGCGGGATCTCGCGCATCGTGAAATTGCCGCGATACGGCTGGCGAACACCCTCCACCGTGACTTCGTCATGCTGCTCGGCAGCCTCGTCTTCCGCAAAGGCCGGTACCGGCGCGATCGACATGGCGAGCGCAAGCGGCAGCCCGCCGAACAGCGCGGCCCCGCGCGTGGAAATGTGCACGATCATCGTCCCCTTGTATCCGTAGCGCCGCTCCGAGCTCCCGTCGGCGGCGCCAAGGTGGGGTCACATGCCGGTGACGATGTATCATTGCAAATGATATCTTATTACATTTCCACGCGAGTAACGCGGCGACGTAGTTCGAGATATCCAAGACCCACTTGGCGCATCCCATCAAAAAAGGCCCGGGCATTGCCCCGGGCCTTTCCCGCATCATCGTCGTTGCGACGGGATCAGCCGACCGCGGCCTCGTACCGGCGCCCTGCCTCGTCCCAGTTCACCACGTCCCACCACGCCTTCAGATAGCCGGGGCGGTCGTTCATGTACGTCAGGTAATAGGCGTGTTCCCACACGTCGTTGCCCAGGATCGGCGCGCCCTTCTCCTTGGCGTCGTCCATCAGCGGATTGTCCTGGTTCGGGGTCGAGGTGACCTTCAGCGCGCCGCTATCGTCGGCGATCACCCATGCCCAGCCCGAACCGAACTGGCCCGCGCCCTTGCCGTTGAAATCTTCCTTCAGCTTGTCGAGCCCGCCATAGGCGTCGATCGCCTCGGCCAGCTTGCCCGACGGCTGGGTCGAGCCTTTCGGCCCCATGATCTTCCAGAAGAAATCGTGGTTCCAGAAACCGCCGCCATTGTTGCGGATCAGCGGCGGCAGCGACGACACGCGCGCCAGGATGTCCTCGATCGACAGCCCCTCAAGCGACGAATCGGCGGCAACGCCCTCGTTCAGCTTGTTGGTGTACGCGGCATGATGCTTGTCGTGGTGGAAGGTCATCGTCTCCTTGGAGATCACCGGCTCCAGCGCGTCATAGGCATAAGGCAGCGGCGGCAGTTCGAAAGCCATGAATTCCTCCTCAAGGTTCGCGTCGGCAACGCGATGCGCCCCAAATGGCTCCCACGCTGTCGTTACGCAACCGCTCCGATCAGATCGTGGCGGCGCAATGCGTGGCGCAACTGGTCGTAACTCAGCCCCAGCGCCTCGGCGGTGGCGCGCTGGTTGAAACGATGCTCGGCGAGCGATCTGGTCAGCAGGTCGCGCTCGAACAGCGCGACACGGCTCTTGAAATCGGACGGGCCGACCTCGCACGCCGCCACTTCCTCATCCTCGTCGGTGGGCGGCGCGACGGGAGCGGGCACCGCCTCGGGGCGCTTCCCGTTCGCGCCGGACGGACGGTAGGGCGAGGCGAATGGATCGAATTCGATCGCGCCGACCGCGCCGGGCCGGTCCCAACGATACACCGCCCGCTCCACCACGTTGCGCAGCTCGCGCACGTTGCCCGGCCAGCGATAGTCGCGCATCTCGCTTTCGATTTCGGGCGTGAACCCCGCCCATTCATCGCGCCCCAGCTCCGACGACATCTTCCGCCCGAAGAAATCGGCCAGCACCGGAATATCGCTCTTGCGCGCGCGCAGCGGCGGCAGCGTCACCACCTCGAAACACAATCGGTCGAGCAGATCGGCACGGAACGTGTTCGCCTCCACCCGGTCGGGCAGATGCTCGTTGGTCGCCGCGACGATCCGCACGTCGACACGCATCGGTCGCGAGGCGCCGATCCGCGTCACCTCGCCATATTCCACCGCGCGCAACAGCCGTTCCTGCGCGCCCATCGACAGCGTGCCCAGTTCGTCGAGGAACAATGTGCCGCCATCGGCTTCCTCGAACCGCCCCGCGCGCGCCTTCGACGCACCGGTGAAGGCGCCGGCCTCGTGCCCGAACAACTCCGCCTCGATCAGCGTCTCGGGCAGCGCGGCGCAATTCATCGTCACCAGCGGCTGGTCCCAGCGCGGGCTGAGGTGATGCAGCCGCTCGGCGACCAGTTCCTTGCCGGTGCCGCGTTCGCCGATCACCAGCACCGGGCGGTCGAGCGCGGCGGCGCGGCTCGCACGCTCCAGCGCGTCGAGAAAGACGCCCGATTGACCGATCACCTGCGTACTGCGCTTCATACGCCAAGGATTGGCGCATTTTGCCAGACGATGGCAACTGCCAGTTTTTCCTATTCGCGCACAAGTGGCGGAAAAGCGCGGTTTTCCGCGCGTCTGTGCAATTGGCACGCCTCCTGCAATGCTTCCTGCAACAACGCATTCAGGGAGTTTCGACCATGACCAACACCGTCACCAGCAAGATCGCCGCGCTCGCCCTCACCGTTCTCGTCAGCGCCACGATGATGCTCGGCGCGGTCGGCCCGGCGACGACGCTGGCCACCCCGATCGCTTCCGCCAACGCGTCGGCGTGAGCGGCGGGCGGGGTACGGGAACAGACCCTCCCCGTGCCCCGTCCGATCCGCTAGAATGGCGTGAATACCCTAGGAGTCCGTATCGAATGGGCATTTTCTCCCGCACCCGCGACATCGTCGCCGCGAACATGGCCGAGCTGCTCGACCGTGCGGACGATCCCGCCAAGATGGTCCGCATCATCATCTCGGAGATGGAAGACACGCTGGTCGAGGTGCGCGCCTCGGCGGCGCGCACCATCGCCGACCAGAAGGAGATGCGCCGCCACATCGCCAAGCTGGCGGAACTGGAAGCAAGCTGGACCGAGAAAGCCGAACTGGCGCTGTCGAAGGACCGTGAGGATCTCGCCAAGGCCGCGTTGGTCGAACGCCGCAAGGCCGCCGACATGGGCGCGCAACTGAGCGAGGAAGTCGCCGGACTGGAAAGCGCGCTACGCTCCTCGGAAGAGGACATCGCCAAGCTGCAGAGCAAGCTGCGCGAGGCGCGCGCCAAGCAGAACGCGATCGCGACGCGGCTGGAAAGCGCCAACACCAAGGCGCGGCTGCGCGAGATGTGGAACGGCCCGCGCACCCACGAGGCGTTCAGCCGCTTCGAGACGCTGGAACGCCGCGCCGACGAGGCCGAGGGTCGCGCGGAGGCGATGGGCCTCACGCCCCGCACGCTGGAGGATGAATTCAACGAGCTGCGATCGAGCGACAAGATCGACGCCGAGCTCGAAGCGCTGAAGAAGCGCCTGAACAAGGAGGGTTGAGTATGGATTTCAACGGCTTCATCGCCATTCTGGCCTTCCTGATCGGACTGCCGTGGCTGATCCTGCATTACGTGACCAAGTGGAAGACCGCGCCCAAGATGACCGGCGAGGACGAGCAGTTGCTCGACGAGATGTACAATCTCGCGCGCCGTCTCGAGGATCGGGTCAACACGGTCGAACGGATCGTCGCCGCCGACAACCCCGATTTCCGCCCCGGTGTCGCCGATTATCGTCAGGCACCCGACTATCGCCTCGACCCGCCTTCTTCGCAGCGGAGGAACTGATGTCCGACAGCCGCACCAAATTCTACCTCGATAAACAGGACGCCAAGTGGAAGGGGGTCTGCTCGGGGATCGCTGACTATACCGGGATCGAGGTGATGTGGGTTCGCATCGCGATGATCCTGCTGACACTGGCCGGCGGATTTCCGTGGACGCTGGTCGCTTACTGGCTGATCGCCTGGATGGCGGAGCCGAAGCCGATCAATCTCTACCAGGACCGCGCCGACCAGAAATTCTGGCAGGGTGTCCGCGCCAACCCGACCCGCTCGACCGCCGAGGTCCGCGCCAAGTTCCGCGATATCGACCGCCGCCTGGCCGACATCGAACTGCACTACACCAGCCGCAATTCGTCGCTGGCCAAGGAAATCGACAGCCTGCGCTGAGCGCGCCGACAACCAAGGGAGAGTTTCGATGCATGGGCCGCCTTTCGTCCTTGCCATCATCGCGATCTGCATGACCGCCTGGGTCATCAACAACTTCATCCGGGCGAAGCACGGTTTCCCGATCAGCGACGACTGGGGCCGCAACATCGAGCGCAGCGATCCGCAGGCCGAACGCCACCTGCAACTGCTGACGAGCGAGAACGAGCGGCTGGCGGGGCAGGTCGGACGTCTGGAAGAGCGGATCGCGGTGTTGGAGCGGATCGCCACCGATCCCGCCACCCGCACCGCGCGCGAGATCGAAGCGCTGCGCGACCATTAAGGGAGAATGATGCCATGGAACTCGGTCCCATCCTCGTCCCGATCGTCGCGCTGATGATCCCGGTGACCGCGATCGTTGCCAAGCTGATCGTCGCGCCATGGCTCGACTTCCAGCGTCGCAAACTGGAGATCGACGCCGAACGCACCGCCGAGAAAGCCGCGCAATATGCGGCGCAGACCGAACGCCTGGAGGCGCGCGTCCGCGTTCTCGAGCGCATCGCCACCGACAAGGGCGTGGCACTGGCCGATGAGATCGACGCCCTGCGCACGGTCCCCGATCAGCGCCCGCTGAACTGACGACAATTCGAAAGGGAGAGACGTAACGTGCCGTGGTCCGTAGCAATAATGGTGGTTCTGATCGTGATGATCGTCACCATCGGTCGCGTCAGCCGGGAAAAGTACCGCAACGAACGCGCACAGATGCCATCGCCGGACGCACGGCACCTCGCGCCGTCGCATGACGAAATCCGTCAGCTCAAGGAACGCATCGCCGTTCTCGAACGCGTCATCACCGATCAGCATGGCCGCGCCGATCTGGAACGCCAGATCGATCAGCTGCGCGACCGCTGATCCACCCCCGTCCCCCACGCCTCCACGGAGAAGGCAGCCATGTCCGATCCCCAGATCGCCCTCACCCTTGCCGCCGCATCGCTCGCCGGGCTGGCGATGCTCACCTTCGCCGCGCTGAACGGCTGGCGCGGCTGGCTCCAGCTCAAGAGCCAGCAATTGCGGCTCGCCAGCGAACCCGCCCCGGTGCCGCAGGCGGGCGCCCGGATCGAGATCGCCGACTTGAAGGAGCGGATCCGCAAATTGGAGGCGATCGCGGCGGGCGTCGACCTGTGAACGGTTGCGGGCGCCGCGCGGGATCGGTAGCCCGCGCGGCATGACCGACGCCGCTGCCACGCTCGACGATATTAGCGAAGAATATGCCTTCCTCGAGGGCGACGACCGCTACCGCCTCCTCGTCGATCTCGGCCGCGCGCTGGAACCGATGCCGGACGCGCTCAAAACCGATGCGACGCTGGTGCGCGGCTGCTCCGCCTCGGTCTGGGTCTATCCCGCGGTCCGCGACGACGGGCGGCTGCATTTCCTGGCGGACAGCAACGCGCACATCACCAAGGGCATCATCGCGCTGGTGCTGCTGACCGTGCAGGACCGCACGCCCGCGGAGATCCTGTCGACCGATATCGAGGGCGCACTCGCCCCGTTCGACCTCAAGGCCCAACTCAGCTCGAACAGGACGCAGGGCATCCCCAACATGATCGCCCTGATCCGTGAGACGGCGACGCGCTACGCGGCCTGACGCTCGTCATTGCGAGCGGAGCGAAGCGATCCAGGGATGCACGAGACGCCCTGGATTGCTTCGCTCCGCTCGCAATGACGGACCACGGGGATGTAGCGGATTTAAAGGCGCGGCTGGGCGACTCGACCCGCTAACCCGACCCTCACCCCGCCATCGGCAGCCGCAACCGCACCAACAACCCGCCGAGATCCTCGCTCTCTTCCAGCGTGACGGTGCCGTCGTAGATCTCCGCCACGTCCCGCACGATCGCCAGCCCCAGCCCGGTGCCCGGCTTGCCCGTGTCAAGCCGCACCCCGCGATCGAAGATGCGGATACGGTCCGCCTCCGGAATCCCCATCCCGTCGTCCTCGACCATGATCTCGACGAAACCCGCCTGCGCGCCGACCGTCACGAACACGCTGCCGCCGCCGTATTTCGCGGCATTCTCGACCAGATTGCCCATGATCTCGTCCAGATCCTGTCGCTCGATATGCGCGACCAGATCCTTCGGACCGCTCATGTCGATGCGAACGTGCGGGTAGAGGCGTTGCACCGCGCGCTCGACCGACTCGACGCTCGGCCACACCGCCGCCCGGCTGTGCGCGGAGCCGCGCCGCCCCACCGCCCGCGCGCGCGCCAGATGATGGTCGACCTGCCGCCGCATCGTGCGCGCCTCGCGGATCACCGTATCGGCGAGGTCGTCGGACTGCGCGGTCGCGGCGTTCATGATCACGGTCAGCGGCGTCTTGAGTGCATGCGCCAGATTGCCGGCATGGCGGCGCGCCTCTTCGGCCTGCGTCTCGTTATGCGCGACCAGCGCGTTCAGTTCCTCGACCATCGGCAGCAGTTCGAGCGGCATGTTGCCCGCGATCCGGTTCGATCGCCCGGCCCGCATCTTCGCGATCTCCAGCCGCAGCCGCCGCAGCGGTAGCAGGCCATAGAAGGTCTGGAGCGCGGCCAGGATCACCAGCCCCAATCCCAGCAGCACGAAGCTGCGCACCAGCGTGCGGCGCAGCACCGTGATCTGCGCATCCAGCCCCTCGCGGCTGCTCGCCACCTGGAAGCGCCACCGCACCTTCGAGCCGGGCAGCGTCACGTCGCGCTCGACCACGCGCAGCTTCTCGTCGGGAAACTGGTTGCTGTCGTAGATGTGCACGCTGCGGTCGGTATGCGGCGTGCCATAGGCCAGCTCGCGATCCCACAACGATCGCGACGGGAACGTCTCCTTGCCCGGCGAGGATACCTGCCAGTACAGCCCGGAATAAGGCTCGATGAAGCGCTGGTCGGCGGGTTGCCGGTTGAACCGCACCTCGCCGATCGGGTCGATCTCCGCCGACACCAGCAGCGAGCGCAGCACATATTCCAGCTGGTCGTCGGCGTTCGCGGTCACCGCGCCGACCAGCACGCGGTCGAGCGCATAGCCGCCACCGAGCAGCAGCGCGGAAATCCACGCCGCCGCGATCAGGATCATCCGCCGCGAGATCGATCCGCTCGCGCGCGGCTCATGCGGCACCGGCGTCTCGGTCACGACGTCAGGCGTCCGGGTCTTCCAGGCTATAGCCGAGACCGCGGATCGTGGTGATCACATCCTGGCCCAGCTTCTTGCGAATACGCGTCACGAACACCTCGATCGTGTTCGAATCACGATCGAAATCCTGATCGTAGATGTGCTCGATCAATTCGGTGCGGCTGACGACCTTGCCCTTGTGGTGCAGCAGGTAGCTGAGCAGCTTATATTCCTGCGCGGTCAGCTTTACCGGCTCGCCCGCGCGCGTCACCTTGCCGGAACGCGTGTCGAGCCGCACGTCGCCCGCGATCAGCTCCGACGAGGCATTGCCCGACGCGCGGCGGATCAGCGCGCGCAGGCGGGCGATCAGTTCCTCGGTCTGGAACGGCTTGGCGACATAATCGTCCGCGCCGGCATCCAGCCCTGCCACCTTGTCCGACCAGCTGTCGCGCGCGGTCAGCACCAGCACCGGGGTCACCTTGCCCTCCTTGCGCCAGCGGTCGAGCACCGTCAGCCCGTCGATCTCCGGCAAGCCCAGATCGAGCACGATCGCGTCATAGCTTTCGGTCGAGCCGAGAAAATGCCCCTCCTCGCCATCGGTGGCCAGATCGATGGCATAACCCGCGCCTTCCAGCGTGGACTTCAATTGCTGCCCCAGATTGGGCTCGTCCTCGACGATCAGCACGCGCATCGGTGGTGGGGCTCCCTGCAGAAAACGAAACGATCGGCCTTCGCGCTAGCACGAAAGCCGATCGTTATGGAAATACGGCTGTCGCCGCGCTGAACGCGTCAGGCGTGCGCCGGCTGCATCGTGCGGCGACGGCGTAGCGCGACACCCGCCGCGCCGAAGCCGGCCAGCATCAGCCCCCAGGTGGCGGGTTCCGGCACCGCCGGGGACGGCGCGCCGATCGCCTTGATCGACAGCGTCGCCCGACCGAACGCCTCGCCGCCGTAGTTTGCCCCGAAACCATTGGCGAAGTCGCCCGACACCGCGATGGGAAGGTTCGTGGTGGCCAGCGCGAAGTCGGCGTCCGTCACCCCGCCCTGCGCCAGCGTGAACGTCTGCCTGCTGCCCGCCAGGCCGCCCGGCGCACCGGTGATCGTGTACGAGGTCGCATATTGCTCGCCCGGGTTGGTGTCGAGCGTTCCGGAAGCGCCGGTGATCTGCCACAACGTTCGACCACCCGCATTGCCCGCCGCGTCCGCTTCCAGCGTTCCCGCGCCGACATATGTGTCGCCGTTGGTGGCGTTCATCGTGAAATCGAACGCGAACGTCGCCGCCTGCGCGCTGGCCGACGCGGTCGCCAACGCCACCGCGGCCAGCGCCGCCAACACCTTCTTCATGTAGCCCCCCGGATGTGATGAACATCCGTTTAACGTGCGTGATGTCCAGATCGCAAGCGCGACATTGCGCGCGCGTCCCGGGTTGGATCAGCGCCCGGTGCGACCCAGAACCTGTCCGGTGCGCCCATCGACATCGACCCAGATCACCGCGCCATCGCGCAGGAACTTCAGCGTGTAGATCCCGCTCGGCATTTCCAGGTCGAAACCGATATATTGCGCGTCGCGCATCGTCGGCACCACGCGCCGCTCGATCTCCGGCAGCGGCAGCAATCGCCCCTGCCGGCGCGCCTGCAACGCCACCGCACCGTCCCGCACCTGATCGGGCGCCGGCATGGCCATGGCTGGCGCAGCCAGCCCGCACAGAAGGAGCGAAGGAAGCATTCTCACTGGTGCTTGCATAACGGGCGCGGCTTGAACAGCCTGTGAATGACGGAAAGCGGTGGCGGGTCCAGCGGGAACTTGCCCATGGCGCCCCGGTTCCCTAGGTCGCACGCCATGGCCGCACCTGTCTTGTCGTATGAAAACCTCGGGCTCAATCAGGGCGCGGGATGGCTCTTCCGCCACCTGGACGTGTTCGTCAGCCAGCGCGATCGCCTCGCGCTGATCGGGCGCAACGGCGCGGGCAAGTCGACGTTGCTGAAGCTGATCGCGGGGGCGATCGACGCCGACGAGGGGCGGCGCACGATCGTGCCCGGCACGAAGGTGGTGATGCTGGAGCAGGATCCGGACGTCGCGGGCTTCGCTACACTGCGCGACTATGCGCTGTCGGGAAACGACGCGCCGGAAAGCTATCAGGCCGATGCGATCGCCGACCAGCTCGGCATCGATCTTTCGCGTGAGGCCGCCTCGGCCTCGGGCGGTGAGCGGCGCCGCGCCGCGATCGTCCGCGCGCTGGCGATGGAACCCGACGTCTTGCTGCTCGACGAGCCGACCAACCATCTCGACATCGCCGCCATCGAATGGCTCGAGGACTGGCTGAAGCGCTACACGGGCGCGTTCGTCGTCATCAGCCACGACCGCACGTTCCTCACCCGGCTGACGCGGCAGACGTTGTGGCTCGATCGTGGCCAGCTCCGCCGCGCCGAGGTCGGGTTCGGCGGGTTCGATGCCTGGACGGATCAGGTCTATGCCGAGGAGGAGCGCAACGCCGCCCGGCTCGATGCGAAGCTGAAGATCGAGGAGCACTGGCTGCAACGCGGCGTCACCGGGCGCCGCCGGCGCAACCAGGGCCGCCTGTCCAAGCTGAAGGAGATGCGCGCCGAACGCGCCGCGATGATGGGGCCGCAGGGTGCCGCCGCGTTGCAGATGGCCAGCGACGACAACAAGACCAAGATCGTCATCGATGCCGAGCACGTGTCGAAGAGCTTCGGCGACCGCGCCATCATCCGAGACCTCAGCTTGCGCGTCGCGCGCGGTGACCGGATCGGCGTCGTCGGGCGCAACGGCGCGGGCAAGACGACGCTGCTCAAGCTGCTGACCGGCGAACTCCAACCCGACACCGGCACCGTGAAGCGCAGCGCGACGCTCGACGGGATCGTCATCGATCAGCAGCGCAGCCTGATGGCCCCCGACAAGACGGTGCGCGACGTGCTGGCCGACGGCGGCGAGTGGATCGACGTGCTGGGATCGCGCAAGCACATCCACGGCTATCTGAAGGAATTCCTGTTCGATCCGTCGCTGACCGAGGCGAAGGTCGGCACGCTGTCGGGCGGCGAGCGCTCGCGCCTGTTGCTCGCGCGCGAATTCGCGCGCGAATCGAACCTGTTGATCCTCGACGAGCCGACCAACGACCTCGACCTGGAAACGCTCGACCTGTTGCAGGAGGTGATCGCCGATTACGGCGGCACCGTCCTGATCGTCAGCCACGATCGCGACTTCCTCGACCGCACCGTCACGATCACGCTCGGGCTCGACGGCAGCGGACAGGTCGATGTCGTGGCCGGCGGCTACGAGGATTGGGAGCGTCAGCGACGCCCGCGCGTCGATGCCGCGCCGAAGAAGGCCGCGCCCCGCCCCGCCGCCGCCACCCCGGCGCCACCGACCCGTGTGAAGCTCAGCTACAAGGACCAGCGCGACTATGATCTGCTGCCCAGGCGGATCGAGGAACTCGACGTCCGGATCGCCGCCGACGAGGCGGCGATGGCCGATCCCGGCCTGTACGCGCGCGATCCCGCCGCGTTCGATCGGCTCAGCCGTAACGTCGCCGCCCTGCGCGACGAAAAAGATAGCGCCGAGATGCGCTGGCTAGAACTTGCTGAAATAGTAGAAAACATTTCCTGACGAGCGCGGCGGACTTACGCGTCCTTAACCGTTTCCGATTATTGCTGGCGGCACGGAGGATGTGCTGTGAGCGGATCGGACCCTATCGACTTCGACCAACGACTGGCCGCGTTCGGCTATGACGAACGCAGCTATGTGGCCTTCCCGGCGGTGCGTCGCGCGATCGAGCGGCACGCGCCGGCAGCGCTGGTCGCGCTCTACCGCCACATCGCCGACACCGCGGCGATCCGCGGCCTGTTCCAGTCGCAGGCGCGGATGGATCACGCCCGCGACAAGCAGCTGGAGCATTGGCGCAAGCTGTTCTCCGGCCCGATCGATCGCAGCTATGCCGCCGCGGCGACCAACATCGGCCAGATCCACGCCCGCATCGGCCTGGCGCCCACCTGGTACATCAGCGGCTATGCCCGGATGCTGGAGCATGTGCTGCCCAAGGTGATGCTCGGGTGGCTGCTCTGGCCGTTCGGCGCGCGGCGCCGGGCACGCGCCGCGACCGCGCTGGTCAAGGCGTCGCTGATCGACATGGATATCGCGCTCGCCGCCTATTTCGAGGCCGAGCAGGCCGGTCGCCGCGCCGTGATCGAGCGCTGCGGGCAGGTGTTCGAGCGGATGGCGCACGGCGACCTGACCGAGACGCTGGATGGCCTTCCCGCCGAATATCAGGCGCTCGCCGACAGTTTCGAAGCGATGCGCTCGCAAATGTCGACGACCCTGGGGGTCGTCACGCGCTCCAGCCAGCAGATCCGCACCGGCTCCGGCGACATCCGCCAGGCATCGGACGACCTGTCGCAGCGCACCGAGCAGCAGGCCGCCTCGCTGGAGGAGACCGCCGCCGCGATGGACGAGATCACCACCACCGTCCGCCAGACCGCCGATGGCGCCACCCAGGCGAACCGTATCGTCGGCGAGGCGCGCAGCGAGGCTGAGGAATCGGGCCAGATCGTGCGCCGCGCGGTCGAGGCGATGGGCGGGATCGAGCGCTCGTCGGCGGAGATCAGCGAGATCATCACGGTCATCGACGGCATTTCGTTCCAGACCAACCTCCTGGCGCTCAACGCCGGGGTCGAGGCGGCCCGCGCCGGTGAGGCGGGCAAGGGCTTCGCGGTCGTCGCTTCCGAGGTGCGCGCGCTGGCGCAGCGCTCGGCGGACGCGGCCAAGGACGTGAAGACCCGTATCATGGCCTCGTCGGAACAGGTCGGTGCCGGCGTGGAGCTGGTCAACGAGGCCGGTCAGGCGCTTCAGCGCATCATCGGTCGCATCGGCGAGATCAGCGAGCTGGTATCGCGCATCGCCGCCTCCGCCAGTCAGCAGTCGATCGGCCTCGGCCAGGTCAACACCGCGGTGTCCGAGATGGACGCGGTGACGCAGCGCAACGCCGCGATGGTCGAACAGGCCACCGCCGCCGCGCGCACGCTGGCCGCCGAGGCGGAGACGCTGTCCCGCGAAGTCGCGCGCTTCCGGCTCGAGAGCGCCGAGGGCAATGCGGTGCACCGGATGCACGAGCGGCTGGCGGCGGCCTGAGCCGACATCCGACACCAAAAGAGCGCTCGCCCGACATCGATCGACGGGCGGGCGCTCTTCCCCATAAGGGCCCCTGCCCCGGCGCTTCGGACCGACGCCGCAGCGCGCCGATCACGCGTGATCCGGCGCAACCCGGCGAGCGTTCACTCCAGGCGCACGCCCTCGCGCCCCGCAACCTCGACGACATATTGCCACGCCACGCGACCCGACCGGCTGCCGCGCCGCGTCGCCCATTGCACCGCCTCCGCCGCGTCGAACGGCAGCGCATAGCGCGCCGCATAACCACGCACGATCGCCAGATAGCCGTCCTGATCGACGACATGGAATCCCAGGCTCAGCCCGAAGCGATCCGCCAGCGCCAGTTGATCGTCGATCGAATCACGCGGGTTGATCGCGCTATCCTGTTCCTTGATGTCGCGGGTCACCAGGTGGCGGCGATTGGAGGTGACGATCAATCGCGCGTTCGCGGGCCGCGCCTCCGCCCCGCCCTCCAGCAGCGAACGCAGGACGCGCGCCTCCGCCGCCGCGTCGAAGCCGAGATCGTCGAGGAAGATCGCGAACGCCCGTGACTGACCGGCCAGCAGGTCGAACAGCCTCGGCAGCGTCTCCAGCCGGTCCGCCGCCACCTCGACCAGCGCCAGCGCGCCACCCTCCGCCTGCACCGCGCCGACCGCCGCCTTGACCAGCGCCGACTTGCCGGTGCCGCGCGCGCCCCACAGCAACGCGTCCTGCGACGGCAGCCCCGTAGCCAGACGCGTCAGATTGTCGTGCAGCACCGCCTTCTGCGCGTCCACCCCGTGCAACAGTGCCAGCGGCAGCGGGCGGAAATCGCGCGCGCCCGCCAGAACGCCGTCGCGCCACACATACGCCCGATGCGTCAGCGGATCGGCGTCGGCGGGCGGCGGCGGGGCGAGCCGCTCCAGCGCGGCGGCGATGCGGTCGAGGGCGTCGGTCATCGTCCGGTCGGCTACCGCCCCCGTCACGTTGCCGCAACGACATATCGCGCATAAGGAACTTCAGCACGATCCAACGTGTTGAGGCGTCGGGGGCAGAGTTCCGCCTCCACGGGGGAACAGGAGCATCAATTGACCGAAATCGTGCCGGTGATCCTTTCAGGCGGATCAGGTACTCGCTTGTGGCCGATGTCGCGGCCCGAAAAGCCCAAACAGATGCTCGCACTCACGGCGGACGAAACCATGCTGCAGCTGACGGCGGCGCGCGCGCACGGTGATGCCTTCGCCGCGCCGATCGTCGTCGCTAACGCCGCGCATGCCGATGCGGTGGAGGAACAGCTCGGCGCGATCGGCACGATGCCCAGCGCGCTGATCCTCGAACCCGCCGGGCGCAACACCGCCCCCGCCATCGCGCTCGCCGCGCTCAGCGCCGATCCCGATCAGGCGTTGCTGGTCATGCCGTCCGATCACGTCATCGCCGATCGCGACGCGTTCCATGCCGCGATCGACGCCGCGCTGCCGCTGGTCGAGCAGGGCTGGCTCGTGACGTTCGGCATCACACCCGACGCCCCCGAAACGGGCTATGGCTATATCAAGGTCGGCGAGGAAATCGCGGCTGGTGTCCACCGGGTCGCACGCTTCGTGGAAAAGCCGAAGCGTGATGTGGCGGAGGCGATGATCGCCTCGGGCGACCATGCCTGGAACGGCGGGATCTTCCTGTTCCGCGCCGACGCCTATCTGGCGGCGCTGGAGCAGTTCGCGCCCGATATCGTCACGTCGGTGCGCACGGCGTGCGCCGGCGCGCGGCGGGATGGCGTGCGCGTCTATCCCGATGCAGACGCATTCGGCGCCTCGCCGTCCGACTCGATCGACTATGCCGTCATGGAGAAGGCCGATCGTGTTGCGGTCGTCCCGGTGGCGATGGGCTGGAGCGACGTCGGCAGTTGGGACGCGCTGCACGCGATCAGCACCGGGGATGAGCGCGGCAACGTCGTTAACGGTGAGGTCATCATGCTCGACAGCGGCAATTGCCTCGCGCGCAGCGATGGCGTGCGCGTGGCGATGGTCGGGGTCGAGGATCTGATCGTGGTCGCCAGCGGCAACGACGTGCTGATCCTGCCGCGCGGGCGAAGCCAGGACGTCAAGCTCCTGCTCGAAGCCATGAAGGGCTGAGGGGGAAAGGCCGTCGGCAGCGACGGCCTTTCGTCACCCCGTCATCACCCAGGCCCAGCACCCCGCCAGCCCCGCGCATCCCAGCAGCAACTGCGGCGGTCGCAGCCGCGCGAAATGCGCCGGTGCGTTTCCCGCCAGCGCCGCGCGCCGATCGAGCAGCGCCGCCAACGCATAGCCGGCCGCCAGCAGCGCGAGCGAGGTACTGACGAACGGCACCACCAGCGCCAGTCCCGCGATCGTGACATAGCCGACCGCCGCGACGATCTCGATCACCGTCGAGGCACGCGGGGTCGCGAAGCCGAAGCCGCGTCGGACGCCGCCGATGAACGACAGGATCAACGCGCCCCAGATGATCGCCAGCCGCACCGCGAGCATCCCCCACCCCAGCGGGAGCACCCACGCTCCGATGCCCACGGCAACGAGCGGAAGCATAGGGCCATAGCCGAACACGATGCTGTCGGCGGGAATGTGCGTGCGCTGGTCCATCCGCGCCGAACGCATGGCGACCGCTTCAGTCGCGCGCGAAGATATCCTCGTGCGGAATGGTAAGGTTCAACGCGGGAAGGGCAACGTCATGTGGTTGCGCGAACAAATCGTCTCGCCATGATTCTGGGCCGAGCCGCTGGACCACGCGCGTGAGTTCGTTGTCCGGATCAACGAGCACGACCGTCTCGATCGACGATAAGCTGCGATAGGCGGCCAGCTTGCTTCCGCCGTCGACCTTCGCAGTCGATGCCGACAGAACCTCGAAGATGACGACCGGATCGCTGTAAACCCGCTGCTGTTCGCGCTCACGCGTGGCCGGATTACCGCAGAAAACGCTGACGTCCGGGTACCGCACCGTGTCGTCGGCCAACCGTATACCCATGTCGGAATTATATGCCCGGCAGCCGGTTCCACGCAGCCGCGATCCCAGGAAACTCAGGATGTTCGTCGCCACGCGCGAATGCGCCGGCGTGCCGCCCGTCATCATGTGGATGACCCCGTCGACGAGCTCGAACTTGCGATCACTGCCGAAGTCGATGGCGAGAAATTGCTCCGCCGTGATCGGCTCATAATAGGGATCGTGGCGCATGGCTGGAGTATAGCGGTTTGCCACACGCAAACAAAGGGCCGGCGGATCGCTCCGCCGGCCCTTCGCGTCGGGCAACCGGCGACGGCAACGCCGCCGCGGTTCCGATCTCGTGTCGGGTGCGGCGATCGCCGCACCCGTTCGACATCAGAAGTCCATGCCGCCCATGCCGCCCATGCCGCCGCCGGCGGGCATGGCCGGAGCCTTGTCCTCGGGCAGTTCCGACACGGTCGCTTCCGTGGTGATCAGCAGACCGGCCACTGAGGCGGCGTTCTG
>CAJYSA010000036.1 GCA_913777325.1 uncultured Sphingomonas sp.
GATTGTGATGCACCGGGACGATGCCGAGGGTGCGCAGGTGCGTCGCGTCGCCGACGCCGGACAATTGCAACAGCTGCGGGGTTCCGATCGCGCCTGCCGCGAGAATCACCTCGCGCCCTGCGCGCGCCTGCCGCAAGCCGCGCTCGTCCACCCACGCGACGCCCACCGCGCGCCGCCCGTCGAACAGGACCCGCTGGACATGGGCGGAGGTTGCGATCTCCAGATTGCGGCGTCCACGTGCCGGCCGGAGGTAGGCGACCGCCGCGCTGCATCGGCGGCCACGGCGCGACGTCGTCTGGAAATACCCGGCCCCCTCCTGCGACGCACCGTTGAAGTCCGGGTTGACCGGATGGCCAGCCTCGGCCGAGGCGGCGATGAAGGCGTCGCACAACGGGTGCGGCCCGGTCGCATCGGACACGGCGAGCGGGCCACCGACGCCATGCCAGGCATCGCTCCCGCGCTGCTGATCCTCCGCGCGGCGGAAATAAGGGAGCAGGTCGTCATAGCCCCAGCCGCCGTTGCCCGCCGCGGCCCATGCGTCAAAATCTTCGCGCTGCCCGCGCACATAGACCAGGCCGTTGATCGACGACGATCCGCCGAGCACGCGTCCGCGCGGCTGCGCAATCCGGCGCCCGTGCATGTGCGGCTCGGGTTCGGTCTTGTACCGCCAGTTGAGCACCGGATGGTCGAACAGCTTGCCATAGCCCAGCGGCACATGGATCCACGGATTGATGTCCGGCGGCCCCGCCTCGAGCAGCAGCACGCGGATCGCGGGATCCTCGCTCAACCGTGCGGCAAGCACGCAGCCTGCGCTGCCCGCCCCGACCACGATATAGTCGTAGCTCACTGCAACCGCTCCACGACGAGGTTGCCGATCGCCAGCGAAGCGGTGAGGCCGGGCGATTCGATCCCGAACAGGTTCACCAGCCCGCCGAGCCCGTGCGTTTCGGGTCCGTCGATCCGGAAATCGCCGGCCGCCTCGCCCGGCCCCGTCACCTTCGGGCGGATGCCGGCATAGCCGGGCTGTAACCGCTCCGCCTCGACCGCCGGCCAGATGCGCCGCGCCGCCGCCAGGAACTTGCCGTGCCGCATGGGATCGACGGTATAGTCAACCCGGTCGATCCATTCCACGTCCGGGCCGAAGCGCACCTGCCCCGCCAGGTCGAGCGTCAGGTGGGTACCGAGACCGCCGGGTTCGGGCACCGGATAGATGAGATGCCGGAACGGCGTGCGGCCCGAGTAGGTGAAGTACACGCCGCGCGCGAAGAACAGCGGCGGCACGCCGAGCGGCGAAACGCCCTCGATCGCGGTCGCCAGCCGCTGTGCGTCCAGTCCGGCGGCATTGACCAGCACCGGCGCGGCAACGACGGGGCCGCTCTCGTCGTCGAGGTGGATGGCCCACAGGCCTCCCTCGCGCGTGACGCGTGTCACATGGCTCGACGACACCAGCATCGCACCGTGCGCCTCCGCCTCGCCCAGCAGCGCCAGCATCAGCGCATGGCTGTCGATGATTCCCGTCGAGGGCGACAGCAGCGCCGCCGCACAATCGAGCGCGGGCTCGAGCGCGCGTACGTCCGCCGGGTCGAGCAGGCGCAGATCCTCCACCCCGGCACTGCGGGCATGCGCCTGGATCGCCTCCAGGTCCGGAAGTTGGGAAGCATCATGCGCGAAGACGAGCTTGCCGGTCCGCCGGTGCGGCACGCCGCGCTCGGCGCAAAAGGCGTAGAGGCGTTCGCGCCCCGCGACGCAGAGCTCCGCCTTCAGCGATCCCAACGGATAATAGATTCCGGCGTGGATCACCTCGCTGTTGCGGCTGCTCGTCCAGGAACCGAAATGCGGCTCGCCCTCGACGATCAGCGGCGGCTTGCCCGCTAATGCCAGCGCGCGGGCGATCGCGAGGCCGACGACGCCCGCGCCAACGACAATCGCTTCATAGCGTTCGATCATGCTCGCGGCAAAGCATGGCGCATCGTCAGCGTCAGCGACGCGCAAAGCCGCCGCGCGCCCGCCTCCTCGACATAGATATCGGCGCGTGCATAGGTGATGGAGCGCCCGGGCGCGATGACCTTCGCTTCTGCGATCAACCGATCTCCGCGCGCGGGGCCAACGAAATGGATGACCTGGCTGAGCGTCAGATTGGCCGCCCCCGACTCGGCGCTCGTGGCAGCGGCATAGCTAGCGGCATATTCGCCGATCGCCGTCGTGATCGCGCCCTGGAACCAGCCGGGCTGGTGCTCGAACTGGCGTTGATGCGCCAGCGCCAGCACGACCGCGCCCGGGGTGACCGACACCACCTCGAGTTCGAACAGTTCGCTGGCGTAGGGGGCCTTCACCGCCTCCCGCACCCAGCCCTCGGCCTCCCGCTGGTTCATCGGCCGAGGATCACGGTAGCCTGGCTCGACAGCACCCCGCCGTTGCCATGCGCGATCGCCAGTTCCGCATCCGCGACCTGGCGATCGCCGCACTCGCCGCGCAGCTGCCGCGTCGCCTCAATCAGCGTGAAAAGACCGTACATGCCTGGATGGGTACAGGAGAGACCGCCGCCGTTGGTGTTGACCGCAAGATCGCCGCCCGGCGCGATACGGCCCCCTTCGACGAAGCGGGCACCCTCCCCCTTGGGACAGAAGCCAAGATCCTCCAGGAACAGGATCGTGTTGATGGTGAAGGCATCGTACAGCATCACCACGTCGATGTCGGCCGGGCCGACCCCCGCCGCCGCATAGGCGCGCCGGCCGCTTTCCGCCGCCGCAGTGACCGTCAGGTCGGCCATGCACATGATCTCGCGGTGCGAGGTTTCGGCCGCCGCGCCCAGGACGTGAACCGGCATGGATTTCAGATCGCGCGCGCGATCGGTGCGCGTCATCACGATCGCCGCGCCACCATCGGTGACGAGGCAGCAGTCATATTTTCCGAAAGGATCGTTGATTAGCCGTGCGCCCAGATAATCGTCCATTGTCAAAGCGTCGCGGACCGCCGCCTCGGGATTGCGCTGCGCCCATTTGCGCGCCGCCAGCGCCACCTCGCCCAACTGCGCCTTGGTCGCGCCGAACTGATGCAGATAGCGCTGCGCCGCCAGCGCATAGGAGGTCAGCGGCGTCATCGGACGATAGGGCGCCTCATAGGGGTTGGGCATCACCGTGTTGACGAGCTTGCCCGCTGCCGATGCCTGGTTCGATCCATAGGCGATCAGTGCGCAATCGATCGCGCCCGCGTCCAGCAGCCAGGCGGCGTTCTCGACCATCGTCTGAAAGGCCGACCCGCCGGTGCGGTTGTTGTCGACGACCTTGGGATGGATGCCGAGATATTGTGCGAAGCTCAGGCCGCCGAGCGTGTCGGTGCCGTGGCAAAAGAACAGTCCGTCGACATCGGACAGTGCCAGCCCCGCCTCGTCGAGCGCCCGGTGGACGGCGACGGCGGCGAGGTCCGACGCCGAATAGCCCGGCGCGCGGACCGTGCCGAAGGTGCCCGTGCCGACGATCGCGCTCCGGCCGCGTGGAAACGGGCTCATGCGGCAGTCTCCGGCTCGAATACGACGAAGGGCTCGCTGTCGTCACGCGTCACGATGCGGGCGACGACGGCCATGCCGATGCGGACATCGTTCGGATCGATGCCCTCCACCCGGCTCATCATCCGCGGCCCCTCCGCCAGATCGATCAGCGCGACATTGTAGCTCGGCTCCGGCGCCCGTTTGTGGATCGTCGTCGACGAATACACGACGCCACGTCCAGATGCCGCGATCCAGCGTACGGCGTCGGCGGCTGTGCCGGGCACCACGGCCCGCGGCGGATAGAAGGCGACGCCGTCGGCATCGGCGGGCAACATGAAGCGACCGGCAGCCAGATGCGCGTGATAGTCGTGGTCGGGTTGTATCGGCATCATGCGCCCCGATACTCTGGCTTGCGCTTTTCCTTGAACGCGGTGGTTCCCTCGCGGAAATCATCGGTCCACGTCATCAGCGCCTGCACCGCCGCTTCGAATTCGAGCGCATCGTCGAGCGACTGCCCGGGGGCGTTCGAGAATTGGCGCTTGATCTGCGACAGCGCGAGCGTCGGCGCGGTGGCGAAGCTGTCCGCCATCTCGCGTGCGCGCGACAGCGTGCCGCCGGGCGCCACCGCTTCCAGCGCGAAGCCGAGCGTCGCCGCCTCGCTGCCGCTTACGAAGCGGCCGGAATAGGCGATCTCCTTTGCGCGCATCACGCCGACGTGCCGCTCGAGCAGCCAGCCCGCCGCGCCGTCCATGGCGAGACCGATATGCCGGAATGCGAACTGGAAGCGCGCATTCTCTGCCGCGATCACGAAGTCGCAGGCCAGCGCCAGCGCGAAGGCGACGCCGATGCACACCCCCTCGACCGCCGCGATCACCGGCTTTTGGGTATGCGCCACGCTGCGCACCATCCGATGGAGCGTGCGCGCCTTGACCATGTTGCCGCGCACGCCGCCGGTGCCCATCTCGCCCACGTCCGCTCCGGCAGCGAAATCACCACCCGCGCCGGTCAGGATGATCGCGCGAACCTCGTCGTCGTCCTGAAGCCGCTGGAACACGGCCTGGAACTCGCCGCGCATCGCCATGGTGATCGCGTTCTTTCGCTCGGGTCGGCTAATCGTGACGGCGGCAACGCCGCCCTCCACCTTCACGTCGATCGACATCGCGGTCCTTCGCTCCATTCGTACTCGGATCTCGTAGCATCGGCAAAGGACGACGTGGGAGGGGCGACCCGCCATATCGCTGCTGCGATCCACCGCATCGGCAACGCGATATCGACGCCTGCCGATCGACTCGCCGCGAACGAACCGACAGGCTGCTCGCCAAACAAGACCGAATATGGTCCGAGGGGGGAAAATCATGAACCGCGTCGCGCTATTCGCGTCGTTGTCCGCGCTGGCATGTCTGCCACCGATCGCAGTCAAGGCGCAGGCGGCGGACCGGCCCCTTCCCCCGTCCGGACAGGCCGACGAGCCCGCCCAATCGAGGGCGGACCAGAGCGGGAACGGCGAGATCGTCGTCACGGCCCGCCGGCGCGAAGAGCGGTTGCAGGATGTGCCCGTGGCGATTTCGGCTGTGAGCGGCGACGCGCTACAGTCGCGTGCGATCACGAACGTTGAAGGATTGCGCTTCACGGTTCCCGCGCTCGTCGTCTCGCCGACGCCCTTCGGCGCCGCTTCGCCAGGCTATACGATCCGGTCGCAACGTCAGCTCGAATCAATCATTTCGCAGGATCCCTCGGTTGGGATCTACTTCGCTGACATCGTCCAGCAACGGCCGCAAGGCACCAACACGTCGCTGTACGATATCGCTTCGGTACAGGTGCTGAAGGGACCGCAGGGTACGCTTTTCGGGCGCAACACGACCGGTGGCGCCGTCCTCATCACACCCGCGAAACCCGAATTTGAACCGGGCGGCTCCCTGTCGGTCATGGTCGGCGACTTTGGACAGCACGCGCTGACGGGTGTCGCCAATCTGCCGCTGTCCTCGACACTCGCGATCCGCGTCGCGGGCAACATCACGCGACGCACCGGCTATTTCGACAATGTCGCGACTGGGCAAAAGGTGGATTCGCAACGCACCGAAAGTGGGCGCGCATCGCTCCTCTGGCAGCCGGATGACCGCTTCTCGTCCCTGACGATCGGAACCTATTTCCACGAAGACGACGCCGGGCTTGGTTTTTTCCCGAATGCGCTGCGCCCTGGCAGTGCCGCGGCGACTTTCCCCGGCTATCAGGCCGACTTCGACGCCTCGCAGCGCCGGGGCGACCGGACGATCTCGAACAACCTGCAACCGCTGGTAAAGATCGACAGCTTCAGCGTGTCGAATACCAGCACGCTCCGACTGGGCGACGTGACGCTGAAAAATATCTTCGGGTATCGGGACGTCAAAACGTTCGGCAGCTTCGATTTTGATGCGTCGGCAGTAACGCTTTTCGAATCGCGCAATGACTTCTCGTCTAATCAGTGGACCGAAGAGTTTCAGGTTCTCGGCAAGATCGAGCCGTCCATCGATTTCATCACCGGCGCATATTGGTTCAACGAACGTGGACGCGACACGCAGAGCTCCGTGTTGTTCGGCACACGAATCAACGACGGTCTTGGATACAACAGCAGCACCTCGCTGTTCGCACAAGGCGACTGGAAGGTCTCGCCGACGCTCACGCTCACCTTGGGCGGGCGCTACACTTGGGACGAGCGGTCGCTCTTTGCGTTCAACAAGCTTAACGGCCAGTGTCGCCTCGTCGCGACCAACGTGCCCGTCACGAGCCCTGGCGCCCAGCGGCTCGATCCCTGCGTTCGCCAAAGCACCGTGGATTTCCGCGCCCCCACCTGGCTTGCCACATTGTCCTGGCGGCCAGTCGACGACGTGATGCTTTACGGCACCTACAGTCGCGGCTATCGGTCGGGCGGACTGCCGCTGCGCGCCAACCTGCCCGCCGAAACGGTGCCCTTCGCGCCTGAGTTCGTCGACAATTTTGAACTTGGACTGAAGTCCGAATTCCTCGATCGTCGGGTCCGCTTCAACGCTGCGGCATATTTCGACAAGTATCGCGACATCCAGCGCACGCTATCGTTCGGCACCCCGCTGACCACCGTCGTCCTCAACGCTGCCGATGCCAGAATTTGGGGCGGCGAGGCAGACCTGATGATCCGCGCGGTGCGCTGGTTCGAGTTGAACGCCACCGCCGCCTACAGCCAAAATCAATATGGCAGCTTCACCGGCCCCGGGCTTGGCGACCTGTCCGGCAATCGATCCGCCTTCGCACCGGGACTCATATACACCATCGGCGGGCGCGTCGTGGCAACGTTTCCCGGGAACAACGGCGAACTCAGCGCCCGGCTGGACTGGTTTCATCAATCCAGCATTTACGTCGCAGACATCAACGACATCCCGATTCCCGCCTACGGCACCCTTGATGCAGGGGTGGAATGGCAGCGCTTATTCGGCCTGCCGCTCGACCTGAGGGCATTCGTGAAGAACGTGACCGACAGGCATTATTTCAGCGGCGGCGTCAGCACCTATCCTTCGAACGGCCTGAGCGGCTTTTTCCCCGGAGCACCGCGTCATTTCGGAGTCGAGCTAGGGTCAGGACCCATTGATGTGAGCCTCGCGATCTGATTCAGACTCCACAAGGAGACTGGGATGAGCGACCTGTTTTGGCTGACGGATGAGCAGATGGAGCGGCTGCGGCCGTTCTTTCCGAAAAGCCACGGCAAGCCCCGCGTCGATGACCGGCGGGTGTTGAGCGGCATCGTGTTCGTCAACCGCAATGGACTGCGCTGGCGAGACGCGCCCGGTGACTACGGCCCGCACAAGACGCTGTACAATCGGTGGAAGCGTTGGGGGGAGGCCGGTGTGTTCACGGAATGATGGAAGGTCTGGCTGCAGCTAGTGCCGAGCCGCAGACGGTCATGATCGACGCGACCTACCTGAAAGCGCACCGCACGGCATCGAGCCTGCGGGTTAAAAAGGGGATCTTGGCCGACTGATTGGTCGCACCAAAGGCGGCATGAACACCAAACTCCATGCCGTCGCCGATGCAAACGGGCGCCCCTTGAGCTTCTTCATGACCGCGGATCAAGTCAGCGATTACACTGGCGCGGCAGCGCTGCTCGATGACATGCCCAAGGCGCAGTGGCTGCTCGGCGACCGCGGCTACGACGCCGACTGGTTCAGGGACGCTCTTCAGGCCTGTCAATCGGCGTCCAAAAAGGACCCCCTATCGGCGTCCAAAAGGGCCCCCCTTCGTCGAGCAGCATAACGGGTATGACGGGTGCTTTGTTCGCGCTGGTTGCGGCGTAGGGCGGGCGTAGCCC
>CAJYSA010000037.1 GCA_913777325.1 uncultured Sphingomonas sp.
CTACACGACGCTCTTCCGATCTGGTCTCATCGAGACCGGCCTCTCGGTGAGACATCGGCCCCTCACCCCGGCCCTCTCCCCGCAGGGGAGAGGGAGGCGCGCCGACGATGCCTTCTTCGACCAGCCACTTCGCGAGCTTGGCGACGCGCTCGACCTTGTCGGCGACGGTGCCGAGCTTTTCGTGGAAGACGATGCGGTCAAGCTTGGCCGCCTGTTCCTCCAGCGGCACCTTCAGGTCGGTGTCGTAGAAGAAGCGCGCGTCGCTGAGGCGAGCCGCAAGCACCTTGCGGTTGCCCTCGACGATCTTCGCGCCGCCGTCGTGCGCGACGATGTTAGCGGTACAGACGAAGGCGTTGGCGAGCTTGCCGCCCGCATCGCGACAGACGAAATATTTCTGGTTCACCCGCGCGGTAAGCTGGATCACCTCGGGCGGAACCGACAGATATTCGGCATCGAATCGCCCGAGCAGCGGCACCGGCCATTCGGTCAGCCCGGCATTCTCGGCGACCAGCCCCTCGTCCTCGACCAGTTCCAGACCGGCTTCGGCGGCGAGCGCATGCGCGCGGTCGCGGATGATCGCGGCGCGTTCGTCCTGATCGACGATGACGTGGCAGGCGCGCAGCTTCTCGACATAATCCGCCGCCGAGCCGATCGTGATCGCGCCCGCGTGATGGAAGCGGTGGCCGAGCGTGGCGGCGCCGCTGTCGATCCCGGCGATGCTGACCGGCACGACCTGTTCGCCGAACAGCGCGACAATGCCTTGCAGCGGGCGGACCCAGCGCAAGGACTCGGTCGAGAGCGAGTCGGCGCCCCAGCGCATCGACTTCGGCCACGGAAAGGCGCGGATGGCGGCGGGGATCGCCTCCGCCAGAACGTCGGCGGTGGCGCGGCCAGGCTTTTCGGTGACGGCGTAGAGCACGCCGTCGCGCTCGGTCAGTTGCTCGCGCGTCAGGCCGGTCTTGCGGAGGAAGCCCTCCAGCGCCTGCGGCGGGGCCGACGCGCGCGGGCCTTTGACTTCCTCGCTGACCGCCTCGGTCGCTTCCGGCAGGTCGCGCAGGATCAGCGTCAGGCGGCGCGGGGTGGCATAGGTCGTCGCGGCGCCGGCGGTGAGGCCGGCCTTCGCCAGCTCGGCGGTGAACAGCCGGGCGAGATCCTCGCGCGCCTTGGCCTGCATCCGCGCGGGGATTTCCTCGGAGCGGAGTTCGAGAAGGAAGTCGGTCATACTGCTGCCTGATGGGGGTCACGCGAAGGCGCGACGCCGCGAAGAAGGGGGTTCACGCGGAGGCGCGGAGACGCGGAGGAGGTGCGCTGGTGGTGCGGGTGCGCGTCAGCGCAGGCGTACGTCACCGCTGAAACGTAAACTTTGCTGACCGCTGGAGCGGTCGGGCAGCCAAGCGGCGCAACTCCTCCGCGCGCTCCGCGCCTCCGCGTGAACCAAAACACCTTCGCGGCGTCGCGATGTGGCGTGACCATCACGCCGACCACCCGTTCTTTTCCATATACGCCTCGCAGCTTGCCTTCGCGAGGTCGCGGACGCGGCCCATGTACGCCTGGCGCTCGGCGACCGAGATCACACCGCGCGCCTGGAGCAGGTTGAAGGTGTGGCTGGCCTTGATCGCCTGTTCATAGGCGGGGATCGGCAGTTTCGCGGCGAGGCTGCGCTCGCATTCGGCGGTCGCCTTCCTGAACAGGTCGAACAGCGCATGGGTGTCGGCGACCTCGAAGTTCCAGGTCGACATCTGACGCTCGTTGTCGAGGAAGACGTCGCCGTACGACACGCCGGCATCGTTGAACGCCAGGTCGTACACATTGTCGACGTTCTGGATGTACATCGCGAGGCGTTCGAGGCCGTAGGTCAGCTCGCCCGCCACGGGCTTCATGTCGAAGCCGCCCATCTGCTGGAAATAGGTGAATTGCGTCACCTCCATCCCGTCGCACCAGACCTCCCAGCCCAGCCCCCAGGCGCCGAGCGTCGGGCTTTCCCAATCGTCCTCGACGAAGCGGATATCGTGGAGACCCATGTCGACGCCGATCGCCGCGAGGCTGCCGAGGTATAGTTCCTGCAGGTCGGACGGGCTGGGCTTCAGGATCACCTGATATTGGTAATAATGCTGGAGCCGGTTCGGGTTCTCGCCATAGCGGCCATCGGTCGGGCGGCGGCACGGCTGGACGTAAGCCGCGTTCCACGTGTCCGGGCCGAGCGCGCGCAGCGTGGTGGCCGGGTGGAACGTGCCCGCCCCCATTTCCATGTCATACGGCTGGAGGATCGCACAGCCGCGCTCCGACCAATATTGGTGGAGGCGCAGGATCATCGCCTGGAAGCTGAGCGGGCGGGGAGCGCCGGTGTCGGTCATGCGCCGAGCCTGTGGCGCAAGGGGGCGGCGGAATCAATAAAGCCGTCGCGCTTCCCTTTCGCGCGCCGCGTCGCCATGGAGAGCGCATGAAGATCGCCGCCACCGCGCTTGCGCTGCTGCTCGCCCTTCCCTTGCCCGCCTGCGCGCAGGACGCCGACCCCGCCTTGTGGGTTGTCAAGGACAAGGACACCACGATCTACCTGTTCGGCACGGTCCATGTGCTGAAGCCCGGGCTGAGCTGGTTCGACGAGGCGGTGAAGACCGCGTTCGATCGCTCGCAGACGCTGGTCTTGGAAATGGTCGAACCCGATGCAAAGACGCAGCAGAAGGTGGTGGCGGCGACCGCGTTCGATCCGGGCGGCACCCCGCTGACGCAGCAATTGCCGCCGAACTATCGCGCCGCCTTCGCCAAGGCGATGGGCGACGGCGCGGTGCCCGCCGCGCTGTACGACCGGATGCGGCCGTGGTTCGCGGCGGTGACGCTGTCGATGCTGCCGGTGCGGCAGCTTGGCTACGATCCGGCGAACGGGCCGGAGAAGGTGCTGACCGACGCGGCGCGCGCGAAGAAGAAGCGGGTGATCGGGCTGGAGACGTTCGAGGGGCAGCTCGGCATCTTCGGCGGGCTGTCGCAACCGGCACAGATGCAGTTGCTGGAGAGCACGCTGGACGAGTTGCCGAAGGTCGACGCGACCTTCACCGCGCTGGTCGATGCCTGGGCGGCGGGCAAGCCCGAGGGCGTGGCGAAGGAGATGAACGACTCGTTGAAGGACTCGCCCGAGGTCGCCAAGGTGCTGCTGACCGATCGCAACAAGCGCTGGGCGGCGTGGATCGCCGAGCGGATGAAGCGGCCGGGAACGGTGTTCGTCGCGGTTGGCGCGGGGCATCTGGCGGGCGCGGGCAGCGTGCAGGACCAGCTAGGCGCCTACAAGCTGAAGGCGGTGCGCGTCCGCTACTGACGACCTTGCATTTCCGCGCCTGTTCGGCTAGGCGCGCCGGCTTCCGGCCATGGTCATCCCTGGAGGCGTGGCGGGAAAGCATATCACCATATTCGGAGCATCTGACATGAGCGACACCATTACGCTCGCAGCCGAGACGCGCGACCGGGTTGGCAAGGGAGCCTCCCGTGCACTGCGTCGCGACGGCCGCGTCCCCGCCGTGATCTACGGCCAGAACAAGGAACCCACCTCGATCCACCTCGAGGAGAAGGCGCTGGTCAAGGCGCTGATGACGGGCCACTTCATGAACTCGGTCATCATGGTCGGCGGCGCACGCACGCTGGCCAAGGACGTCGCGTTCCATCCGGTCACCGATCGTCCGACGCACGTCGACTTCCTGCGCATCGGCGAGCATGAGACCGTGACGATCGCAGTGCCGGTCGTGTTCACCGACGAAGACGACGCGCCGGGCATCAAGAAGGGCAATGGCGTGCTCAACATCGTGAAGCACGATATCGAGCTGACCGTCGACGCCGCCGACATCCCCAGCGAGATCACCGTGTCGCTGAAGGGCATGGAGATCGGCGACACGATTCACATCGCCGACGTCACGCTGCCCAAGGGCGCGACCGCCGCCGCCGAGGGCGACGTCGCGATCGCCACGCTGGTGCCGCCGACCGTGCCGACCGCCGAGGACGAGCAGCTCGAGGCCGAAGTGGCCGAGGCGCAGGCCGCCGAGGCCGAGGCTGCTGCGGCCGAGGAAGCCGCGGGCGAGGACGAGAACAAGGGCGAGTAATCGCCGGTCCGCCTTGGGTGGACCATCTCGGGGCAGGGCAGCGGCGACGCTTCCCTGCCCTTTCCTTTTGGGACGAAGGGACGAGCGATGCAGCTGTGGGTCGGGCTGGGCAATCCGGGTGCGCAATATGCGATGCACCGGCACAACGTCGGCTTCATGGCGGTCGATGCGATCGCCGAGGTCCATGGCTTCGGCGCGACCGCCAAGAAGTTCCAGGGCTGGGTGCAGGAGGGGCGCATCGGCACCACGAAGGTGCTGCTGCTGAAGCCCGCGACGTTCATGAACGACAGCGGACGATCGGTGGGCGAGGCGCTGCGCTTCTACAAGCTGGACGTCGAGGCGCTGACGGTGTTCCACGACGAGCTGGACCTGGCGCCGATGAAGGTGAAGGTGAAGCAGGGCGGCGGCACCGCGGGGCACAACGGCTTGCGCTCGATCGACCAGCATCTGGGGCCGGACTTCCGCCGCGTGCGGATCGGGATCGGGCATCCGGGGCACAAGGATCGCGTGACCGGGCACGTGCTGGGCAATTATGCGAAGGCGGAGATCGATCCGCTGAGCGACCTGCTGGGCGCGGTGGCGGCGGAGGCCGACTGGCTGGCACGAGGCGACGACGTGCGGTTCATGAACGACGTGGCCCTGCGGCTTGGTTGAGCGCTCCAGTCATTGCGAGCGCAGCGAAGCAATCCAGAGCCGGACCAGGACGCCCTGGATTGCTTCGCTGTGCTCGCAATGACGAGCGGGTTAACCTAGGACCAGAACGCTATGACGACCCGCCAGCTTTTCCCCACCCTGTTCTACGACGCCGATGTGAACGACGCGGCGTTGCTTGCCGATCTCGACGTATCGTGCCGGGCGCTGGCGGAGGAGGACACCGCCGGCAAACGCTGGTCGAAGGCGCATGGCTATCGCGGCTATACCAGTTATGCCTCGCTCAACGACCTGCCGATGCGCGATCCGGCGTTCGCGGATCTGAAGAAGCTGCTCGACCGGCACGTCGCCGCCTTCGCGAAGGAAGCCGGGTTCGATCTGGGCGGGCGCAGGCTGAAGCTCGACAGCCTGTGGGTCAACGTGATGAAGCCGGGCGGGACGCACTCGGGGCACCTCCACCCGCACAGCGTCGTCTCCGGCACCTTCTACGTCGCGGTGCCCGAGGGATCGGGCGCGCTGAAGCTGGAGGATCCGCGGCTGCCGATGCTGATGGCGGCACCGCCGCGCGACGGTACGTTCGTCTATGCCGAGCCGCGCGACGGCGCGCTGTTCCTGTGGGAAAGCTGGCTGCGGCACGAGGTGATGACCAGCGCCGCCAAGGCCGAACGGATCAGCGTCAGCTTCAACTATCGCTGGTAGGTAGAGCTGCGACGGGTGGCGTCATGCGCCGCCCGGATAATCCGCGCCCAGCGCTTCGTCGCGCAGCCCCTCGATCTCCGCGATGCGCGCGCGCAGTCGTTCGGTCACGGCATCGAAGCCCCATTTGCCGAGCACCAGATGACGCGGCGGCACGTCGCGCATCACCGCCGCGATCATCGCCTCGCCCGCACGCACCGGATCGCCGGGCTGGTTCCCCGAATAGCCCTTGGTCGAGGCCATGCGCGCGGCGGCGGTGTCGGCATAATCGGCGATGCGGCTCTCGGTCTGACGCAGCGAGCGACCCGCCCAATCGGTGCGGAACGGACCCGGCTCGACGCAGGTCACCGACACGCCCAAAGGTGCGACCTCGGCGGCGAGCGTGTCGGAGAAGCCCTCCACCGCATGTTTGGACGCCGCATAATAACCCGATGATGGAAAGCCGACGAGCCCCGCGACCGAGGTGATGTTGACGATCGCGCCCTGCCGACGCGCCCGCATGCCCGGGAGGACGGCGCGGGTCATCGCGAACAGTCCGAAGACGTTGGCATCGAATTGCGCGCGGATCTCGTCTTCCTCGCCCTCCTCGATGCTCGACTGATAGCCGTAGCCCGCGTTGTTCACGAGGACGTCGATGCGCCCGAAGCGCGCTTCGGCGGCCGCGACGGCGGCGGCGATCGCCGCATCATCGGTGACGTCGAGCGCGAGCGCGAGCAGTCGATCGCCCTGACCGTCACCCAAGTCGGCGACACGCGCTGCGTCGCGCGCGGTCGCCACCACGCGTCCGCCGCGTCCGAGCACCAATGTGGCCAGTTCGCGACCAAAGCCGGTGGAGCAGCCGGTGATGAACCAGACCGGATCGGCAGGGAGCGTCATGCGCGAAATTCCATCATGTTCGGGTGAGCGTCCCAAACGCGGCGTCTTTCCGCTGCGTTCCCACTGGCATTTGTCGAACGAAGGGTCCATGTGGGAGCCTTCATGGACTTCCCGAATCTCCCCCCCGCGCTCGCCAGCGCGCTCGCCACGCGTGGTTATACCGCGCTCACCCCCGTTCAGGCCGAGGTGACCGCCGAGGTCGCGCACGGTCGCGACCTGCTGGTGTCCGCGCAGACCGGCTCCGGCAAGACCGTCGCCTTCGGTCTTGCGATGGCCGAGCAATTGCTGGGCGAAAGCGGCGAGTTGCCGCCCGCCGGCCCGCCGATGGCGCTGGTCATCGCGCCGACCCGCGAACTCGCGCTACAGGTCGCCAAGGAGTTGATGTGGCTCTACGCCGATGCGCGGATCGCCACCTGCGTGGGCGGGATGGACGCCAGCCGCGAGCGCCGCACCCTCAATCAGGGCGCGCATATCGTGGTCGGCACGCCCGGTCGGCTGCGCGATCATGCCGAACGCGGCGCGCTGAACCTGTCGCAGATCCGCGCCGCCGTCCTCGACGAGGCGGACGAGATGCTCGACATGGGCTTCCGCGACGACCTGCAGGCGCTGCTCGACCAGACGCCGACCGAGCGCCGCACCCTGCTGTTCTCCGCCACGCTGCCGCGCCCGATCGTGGCGCTGGCCAAGGCGTATCAGCGCGACGCGCTGCGCATCTCGACGGTCAGCGAGCAGCGCGGGCACGGCGACATCACCTATCGCGCGGTCACCGTCTCACCGTCCGAGATCGAGCATGCGGTGATCAACCTGCTGCGCTATTACGAGGCGGAAACCGCGATTCTGTTCTGCGCGACGCGTGACAACGTGCGGCACCTGCACGCCGGGCTGGTCGAACGCGGTTTCGCGGCGGTAGCGCTGTCGGGCGAGCATTCGCAGAACGAGCGCAACCATGCGTTGCAGGCGCTGCGTGACCGTCGCGCACGGGTGTGCGTGGCGACCGACGTTGCGGCGCGCGGGATCGACCTGCCGACGCTCAGCCTGGTCATCCACGTCGAGATGCCGCGCGATGCCGAAGTGTTGCAGCACCGTTCCGGTCGGACGGGGCGTGCGGGCAAGAAGGGCACGGCGGTGCTGATCGTCCCCTACCCGCGTCGTCGCCGCGTCGAGATGATGCTGCGCGGCGCGCGGATCGCCGCCGAATGGGGCGAGGTGCCGAGTGCCGAGGCGATCCGCACCAAGGATCGCGAGCGGCTGCTGGAGCGGCTGCTCGCCCCGGTCGAGGTCGATGACGACGACAAGGCGCTGGCCACCGAATTGCTGGCGCAGCGTTCGCCGGAAGAGATCGCCGCCGCGTTCGTCGCCGCGCAGCGCGCCGCGCTGCCCGCGCCCGAGGAATTGGCCGATCGCAGCGAGATGAGCGCGAACCAGCAGAAGGGCCACCGCGACGGTTTCGACGATGTGGTGTGGTTCCACATGAACGTCGGGCGGCGCCAGAATGCCGACCCGCGCTGGGTGCTGCCGCTGCTGTGTCGTCGCGGGCACGTGACCAAGGCCGAGATCGGCGCGATTCGCATCGGCGCGACCGAAACGCAGTTCCAGGTGCCCCGCGCCCTGGCGGCGCGCTTCGCGGCGGCTGTGAAGGCGTCGGCCAATGCGGACGGCGAGGACGAGAGCGGCGTGCGGATCGAACCGATGCCCAGCGGCGCGGTGCCGATCCGCAACGCCGGCGGCCCGCCGCAGCGCCGCCACGGCGGCGGTGGCGGTGGCGCCCCGCGCGGGGGTCCGCGTCCGCGACGCTGAACCGCTGCGTCATAGCGGAGGTAGCGAAGCGATCGAGCGTCGGATCAGGACGCCATGGATTGCTTCGCTACGCTCGCAATGACGAAAAGGATTTGTAGCCGACAAGAGAACGGCGACCGTGGCATCCGCTACGGTCGCCGTTTTCGTCTTCGGCCAGCGGCACCGCCCCGTCTGACCGGGCGAGGCGATACCGGACCCGCCGGGCTCAGAGCCCGACGACGCCGCCGTCGTTCTTGGTGATGACCACCGTCGCCGCGCGGGGGCGACCCGTGCCGGTGCCGGTCGCCTGGCTCTGCGGCCAGTTCGAGGTGATGTTGGCGTAATTGCCGTCCTCGCCCGGGTGCTGGACGTTGATGAAGATCGTGCGGCCATCGGCGGTCGAGGTGATGCCGGTGATCTCGCACTCCTTCGGGCCGACCAGGAAGCGCTTCAGTTTGGCGCCGGGCGCCGCGCCGACGCGCGTGGTGACCGTGGCGGTGCCGCCGAACGAGCTGGTCACCGACTTCGTCGTGCCGTCGCCGACGCGGCCCGGCATCCCGATCAGCATCATGCAGTTGGTGACGTCGGTATAGGCGCCGTCATCGGTCTGGACGAACAGCAGCGGCGCGGCCTGTCCGGCGGCGTTGGTCGGCAGGCCGAACCACAAGCCGTCGGGCGACGAGAAGTCGTTGGTCGCATCCAGCCCCGACAGGTTGACGTTGGCCGCATCCGCCGTCGAGCGTGCGCCGAAGGCATAGACGTCCCAGGTGAAGCTGGTCGATTCGGTCGAGTCGTTCGCCTCGCGCAGCCGCACCACATGGCCGTTGGCGTTACCCGAACTCGTGCCGCCATCGGTGCGGGTGTCGACGTACGCGCGGGGGTTGGCGGCATCGATCGAGCGCGTGCTGCTGCTGTTCGCGACGCCACGGCGCTGCGAATTGTTGGTCAGCGTGCAATACATCTCGCCGTTAACCGGGTTCACCGCGGTCCATTCCGGCCGATCCATCGGCGTGGCGCCCAGCGCGTCGCCGGCGAGGCGGGCGTTGGCGAGCACGTCGGCCTGGCTGGCGAAGGGATAGCGCGCGTTGTTCGCGTCCAGCCCGTTCTGCCCGAACACCAGCGGCAGCCACTGGCCGCTGCCATCGGCATTGAACTTCGCGACGTAGAGCGTGCCGGTGTCGAGATATTTGTCACCGGTGGCGAGGCGATCCGACGGGGTCGCGTCGGCGGTCGACCACGGGGTGGCCGACACGAACTTGTAGATATATTCGTTGCGGCCGTCGTCGCCCATGTAGAAGGCCGGCTTCACCCCCGCGATCACGCGGCCCGCCATCACGCCTTCATGCGCCATGCGGCCCAGCGCGGTGCGCTTGCGCGGGGTGGACGCCGGGTTGTACGGATCGATCTCGACCACCCAGCCGAACGTATAGGGCTCGTTGCGGAAATCGGCGGTGCCGTCCGCCGCCAGCGCCGCCGAGGCGGTGGCGTTCCAGCGGCGATAGACGGTGCTGCTGGCATCCGCCGGCGTGACGGTCGACCACAGGTGGTTGCCCTTCGCGCCCTCGCCGATGCCGTAGCGCGACAGCGACACGTTCTGCTTGGCGTTGTTCGCGGCGGTGCGGACCGTCGCATCGCCCGCGTCGCGGCGGAAATAGCCGGCCCAGTTTTCCTCGCAGGTCGCGTAATCGCCCCACGGCAGCGCGCCGTTCGCGCAATTGTTGATCGTGCCGCGCCCGGTGGTGCCGTCCTTGGCATAGACGGTGCGCAGCATTGCGTCGCCCTTCAGCGGACCACTGAACGCAACCGGCGTGTTCGGGGTGATACGGCGATTGAAGCTGCTGGTCGGCACATAGCTCCACACGCCGGTGTTGCCCGCGCGCGTGACCTCGACCACCGACACGC
>CAJYSA010000038.1 GCA_913777325.1 uncultured Sphingomonas sp.
ACCTGCCAGTTCCATGGCTGGACCTTCAGCAATGCGGGCAAGCTGCTGAAGGTCAAGGACGGCAAGACCGGCGATTATCCCGCCGGGTTCAACACCGAGGGGTCGCACGACCTGACCCGCGTCGCCCGGTTCGAGAATTATCGCGGATTCTTGTTCGGCAGCCTGAACGCCGACGTGCCGCCGCTCGAGGACTGGCTCGGCTCGACGCGCATCGTCATCGACCAGATGGTCGACCAAGCACCCGACGGGCTGGAGGTGCTGCGCGGCAGTTCGACCTATGTCTATGACGGCAACTGGAAGCTGCAGATCGAAAACGGTGCCGACGGCTATCATGTCAGTGCGGTCCACTGGAATTATGCGGCGACCGCCAACCGCCGCGCGGAGGACTCGATCAAGGCGGTCGATGTTGATGGCTGGTCCAAGAGCGTCGGCGGCGTCTACGCGTTCGATCACGGCCATATCCTGCTTTGGACGAAGCTGCTCAACCCCGAGGTTCGCCCGATCTATGCGCATCGCGAGGCGCTGGCGGCGCGGGTCGGAGCGGAGCGCGCGGAATTCATCGTCGGGCAGACCCGCAATCTGTGCCTCTATCCCAACGTCTATCTGATGGACCAGTTCTCGACCCAGATCCGGGTCGTCCGCCCGATCTCGGTCGATCGCACCGAAGTCACCATCTATTGCTTCGCGCCGAAGGGCGAGAGCGACGCCGACCGCGCCTTGCGCATCCGGCAATATGAGGATTTCTTCAACGTCAGCGGCATGGGCACGCCCGACGATCTGGAGGAATTCCGTTCCTGCCAGAAAGCCTATGAGGGCGCGGGCGAACTGTGGAACGACCTGAGCCGCGGGGCGACGCGTTGGATCGCCGGACCGGACGGAAACGCACGCGCCATGGGCATCGAACCGCTGCTCAGCGGCGAGCGCAGCGAGGACGAGGGGCTGTTCGTTCGCCAGCATGAATATTGGGCGCAGTCGCTGATCGCCGCGATCGACCGCGACGGCGGCGGGAATGGTGGTGCCACGCTGCGCCCGGTCGACCGGCTGGAGGTCGCGGCATGAGCCTGACCTACGACCGGCTCCTCGCCTTCCTCTACCGCGAGGCGCGGCTGCTCGACGATCGGCAGTGGGACGAGTGGCTGGACTGCTATGCCCCGCACGCGGTCTTCTGGATGCCCGCCTGGGACGATGACGACATGCTGGTGGAGGATCCGCAACGCGAGATCTCGCTCATCTACTATCCCGATCGCACCGGACTGGAGGACCGGGTCTTCCGAATCAAGACCGAGCGATCGGGGGCGAGCATGCCCGAGCCGCGCACCAATCACGCCGTCTCGAACGTCGAGATCCTCGGCGAGGCGGACGGGCAGATGCAGGTGCGGTTCAACTGGCACACGCTGAGCCACCGCTACAACGAGACGCTGAGCTTCTTCGGCACGTCCTTCTACACGATCGACACGACCGGCGCGCAGCCGCTCATCACCAACAAGAAGGTCGTCCTGAAGAACGACTATATCCGCCAGGTGATCGACGTCTATCACGTCTGATGCCCGGCGCCCGGAGAGGATATCATGGGCTATCGTATCGCATTGAACTTCGAGGATGGCGCGACGCGCTTCATCACCTGCGCCCCGGGTGAGACGGTGCTGGACGCCGCGTTCCGCCAGAAGATCAACCTGCCGATGGACTGTTCAGACGGCGTGTGCGGCACCTGCAAGTGCCGCTGCGAACAGGGCGTCTATGATCTCGGCGACGACTATATCGACGAGGCGCTGACCGCCGACGAGGCGAAGGAAGGGCTGGTCCTGACCTGTCAGATGCGCGTCTCGTCCGATTGCGTCGTCGCGGTGCCCGTCCCCTCCACGGCCTGCAAGGTGAAGCCTGCGGTGCATGAGGGCACGGTGGCGGCGGTGGACCTGGTGTCCGACAGCACGATCCGCCTCACCCTGCGGCTGGACGATCCCGCCGCGCTCGGCTTCCTGCCCGGCCAATATGTGAATCTGGCGGTGCCGGGCACGGACCAGCACCGCGCCTATTCCTTCAGTTCCAAACCCGGCGCGGCAGAGGCCAGCTTCCTGATCCGCAACATGCCCGGCGGCGTGATGAGCGGATGGCTGACATCCATGGCCAAGCCCGGCGCGCGCATGAGTTTCGTTGGCCCCCAAGGCAGCTTCTTCCTGCGGGCGGTGGAGCGGCCGACGATCCTGCTGGCGGGTGGCACCGGTTTGGCCCCGATCCTGTCGATGCTGGAGGTGCTGGCCGATACGGGCACGGACCAGCCGCTCCATCTGGTCTACGGCGTCACGCGGGACGGCGACATGGTCGAGGTCGCACGGATCGAGGCGCTGGCGGCGCGCCTCCCCTCGCTGAGCTGGACCGCGTGCGTCGCCGATCCCGAGAGCGGGCATCCGCTGAAGGGCTATGTCACCGATCATCTGACCGATACGCATCTGAACGCGGGCGATTGCGATATCTATCTGTGCGGGCCGCCGCCCATGGTCGAGGCGGTGCGGATCGTCCTGCGCGACAAGGGCGTCGAGCCCCGGCATTTCCACTATGAGAAGTTCGCGCCGAGCGAAGCGCCGGTTGCGGTGGCAGCATGACATTCGCCGGACGCTTTCGCGACAAGGTGATGGTGGTGACGGGGGCCGCCCAGGGCATCGGGCGCGGCGTGGCGCTGCGCGCCGCGGCCGAGGGCGCCGCCGTCCTTCTGGTCGACCGTGCCGACTTCGTTGCCGACGTCGCGCGGGAAGCGGGCGAGCGGGCGGCGTCTTTCGTGTGCGACCTCGAAACCCATGACGGAGCGGCCGCCGCGATGGCAGCGGCGGTGACCGCCTTTGGCCGGGTCGACATCCTCGTCAACAATGTCGGCGGCGCGATCCGCATGCGTCCTTTCGCCGCCTTCGAGCCGGCGCAGATCGAGGCGGAAATCCGCCGTTCGCTGATGCCGACGCTGTGGGGCTGTCACGCCGTCCTGCCGATCATGCTGGGCCAGGGCGGCGGCACGATCGTCAACGTGTCGTCCAACGCGACGCGTGGCATTCGGCGTGTTCCCTATTCGGCGGCGAAGGGCGGGATCAACGCCCTCACCCAAGCCCTCGCGATGGAATATGGCGCGGCGGGCATCCGCGTCGTCGCGACCGCGCCCGGCGGCACGCAGGCACCGCCGCGCATCGTGCCGCGCAACCCGAACGGCGACGACGCCCGCGAACACGCGTGGATGGCCGAGGCGGTGGAGCAGGTCACCAGTTCCACTTTCCTGGGGCGCTATGCCACGCTGGACGAGCAGATCGCGCCCATCCTCTTCCTGGCCTCGGACGAGGCTTCCTACATCACCGGCTCGGTCCTGCCCGTGGCCGGTGGCGATCTGGGCTGACTGGAGCGATATGAAGAGCAAGATTTA